>ONEN01000039.1 GCA_900316815.1 uncultured Eubacteriales bacterium
TGGGGTTCTGCTTGTGCAGGTCCTCAATAATTTCCCAGGTGCTGTCCTTGGAGCCGTCGTCGATGAACACAATCTTGCTTTTCTGCGAGATTTTTCTCTCCGACATCATATCATAATACTTGTTAAGCAGCTTTTCGGCAGTGTCCCACAGCACTTCTTCCTCGTTGTAGCAGGGGATTGCCAGATACAATTTCGTCATAAAAACGCCTCTTTACACATCAATCTTCCCATACATCATAATACGAATGTCGAAAAAAGTCAAGGTAACATTCATAACATTTGAAAAAAAGCCGCGGGAAATTTTGTAATAATTTTTGTAAATTTTAAAAAATCACTTGTAAAGAACCGCTCTTTGTATTATAATTAGAGCGATAAATTACAAATTCCCCCAAGGAGGTACTGATATGTCAGAACAAAAATCCATTGCGGTATTAACCAGCGGCGGCGATGCGCCCGGTATGAACGCGGCTGTGCGTGCGGTTGTCCGCGCGGGCATCAACAGAGGTATGCGTGTTTTCGGCATTTATCGCGGCTACAACGGCTTGCTCAACGGTGAGGTGGAGGAGATGAATCTCCGTTCCGTTTCCGACATCATCGGCAACGGCGGCACCCTTCTCTACACCGCCAGAAGTGAAGAATTCAAGAAAAAAGAGGCGCAGGAACGCGCGGCTGCCTTCTGCCGCAGCCTCGGCATCAGCGGCGTCGTTGTTATCGGCGGCGACGGCTCCTTCCGCGGCGCCAGAGCGCTGACAGCGGCGGGCATCAACTGTATCGGCGTGCCCGGCACCATTGACAACGACATCGCCTGCTCGGAATACACCGTCGGCTTCGACACCGCCATGAATACGGCGCTGGAGATGGTTGACCGCATCCGCGACACCGCGCAGTCCCACGACCGCTGCTCCATCGTGGAGGTAATGGGCAGACGCTGCGGCGACATCGCCCTGCAGACGGGTATCGCTACAGGCGCCACCGCCATTCTCGTCCCCGAGGTGGATTTTGACATCGACCGCGATGTTATCAACCGTATTACCAACACCCAGAAAACAGGCAAAAAACACTTTATCGTGGTAGTTGCCGAGGGCGTCGGCGGCGTTTTTGAGCTGGCAAAGAAAATCGAGACTACGCTCGGCATTGAAGCGAGAGCAACCGTGCTCGGTCATGTACAGCGCGGCGGTTCTCCGACCGTGCGAGACAGAGTGGTAGCCAGCCAGATGGGTTACGAAGCGGTTTCGCTGCTTGACAAGGGTATCGGCAACCGCGTGGTGGTCATGCGCGACGGCAAGATTACCAACCTTGATATCAACGAAGCACTGGATATGGAGCGCGTGTTCGACACCAAGCTCTATAAGGTCGCTATGTCGATTTCCATTTAAAGCTTAAAGCATAAGACAATTAAGATGAATTGCGGGCGGACAGGGTCTGCCCGTGATTTTTCGATAGGGATGAGGAAATGTTATGAGCCTTTCAAAGCTGCGGAAGATTTCAAAGGATATAATTATTTATTCCGTGCTGGCAACGGAGTTTGAGCTCCCCGACTTTAAAAACGACGCGCTGGCAGGGGTGAGGGCAAATTATTTCAAAGCCAAGTGCGCGCCGCAGGCGGAAAAGACAGACATCATGATTGACGGCAGGCCGCACAGCCTTTCCTATTCCATGCAAAGGGGCACGCCGCTGTCCTGGAAAATCACCTGCGGCACCCGCACCATCCAGACAGTCAAACGCGCCTCCGACGGCAGCTATGCCGTGCTCTCTTACGGGAACAACGGTGTTATCTACAAAAGGCAGTTCTTTGACGCCGCCCATCGGTGGCTGCGAACCGAGTATTACAGCAAAGAGCTGGAAAATCAAATTGCCGCCGTCATTTATCCGCAGCGCACGGACGGTCTGATCGTGTTGCGAATGCAGCGCTTTTTGCAGACAGGCATTGAGTCGCACGATTTATTTCCTTCCGCCGACAGCTCCAAAAAGCATGGCGCCGCGCTGATTTACGCCGATGCGGGTATGCTTTGGTATGACACGAGCTTCAAGCCCCGTCAATCCGTTCAACGTCCCGCCGAGGAACCAAAGCAGGAAGGCTTCCGTTTCGTCAGAGAGTCGTTTACCTCCCCGAACGCGTCCGACTTACTGCGCCTGCGGGAAGCAGCCTATCTCGGCGACGGCGACAGTGAGCCCGAGGCAGAGGAGCCGGCTCCCGTACAGGCGGAACAGCAGCGGCCGTGTTCTGCCTACGAACAGATCCAAAATATCCTGTATGAAGCGCATAAGACCAACAAAAACATCTTCGGCGAGCTGGCAAGCCGAAGCAGTTTTCTTCTTGACGAAGAAGAACCCTTCGGAGATGAGGAAGCGCCGGTTGAAAAATTAATCCCGAAGGAAGCGGAGCCTTTACGCGATAATTCCGATAAAGAATCAAATACAGAATCGGAGCCCGTTAAGGATAATTCTTCTGTAGAACTAAACAAAGAATCTGCTGCCGTTCCCGCCCATGATAATTCCAACAAAGAATTAAGTATAGAACCTGTTGACGAACTCATCCAAAATAATCCCGAGGAGGCGCCCGACGCCAAGGTACCCACGCGCAACGGCGATTACGCCTATTACGGCGCGTTGGACGAAAACGGGCAGCGCACGGGCAGAGGAAGGACGGTCACTCCCGACGGCCTGACCTCCTACGACGGCGGCTACCTTGCAGACAAACGCGACGGCTTTGGCGTATGCTACTACAAAGAGGGCAGCCCCAACTACGTCGGCGACTGGAAGGAAGGCAACCGCAGCGGCAGGGGCGTAGGCTTCCGACAGAGCGACGGCACTATGCACGCAGGCAGATGGCAGGGCAACAAGCCGGACGGCTTCGGCGCGCGCTTTGACCGGGACGGCAATTTTCTCGACGTGTGTACCTATGTTGACGGCAAGCGTAACGGCAAGAGCGTAGCCTTTGACGCAAACGGCAACATAGTGGTCACCCTGTGGCGCAACGGCGAGGCTATCTCAGAAAAAATCATTTCCGATTAGGAGGACGGCTGTGGACGATTTTCAAAAAACGATGCAGACGCTTGGCATGAATTTTCTGCGGTTTGCCATTGTACTCGTTATCGGCGTGCTGGTGGTAAGGCTGATTCTGATCCCCGTCAAGCGGCTGCTGCTCAAATCCAAGCTTGACCATACGGCAAAAACCTTCCTGTTTTCCTCCTGCAAGGTGCTGCTCTACGCAGTGATCGTGGTGTCCGCGCTGGGCACGGCGAATGTCAATATCTCGTCCATACTCACCGCGCTGGGCGCTGCCGCTCTGACAGCAGGTCTTGCGATACAGGACACGCTGAAAAATTTTGTCAGCGGCATCATCCTTCTGTTCAACAAGCCGATTTCCGCAGGCGACCTCATTCAAGTGGACGGCTACGAAGGAAAAGTGGAGAGCATCCGTCTTTTCTACACAAAAATCGTTCTTCTCGACAACAGGGTGCTGCAGCTTCCCAACTGCAAGCTGACCTCCAATAACGTGGTCAACTGCTCTGAAGCGGGCACGCGGCGCGTAGATTTGACATTTTCCGTCAGCTATGAGGACAGCATTGCCAAGGTGAAAAGCGTTATCTATGATGTCATAGCCGCCGATCCGCAGATTTTAGACGTTCCCGAAGCCAAGGTGTACATAGCGGAACATCTCGACAGCGGTCTGAAAATCACGGTGTTTGTGTGGGCAAACCAGGAGGATTACTACGCGGTTAAATTCAGAATGACGGAAAACGTGAAAAAAGCCTTTGATAAAAACGGCATCACCATTCCGTATCCGCATATTCAGTTGGTAAACGGCAGTCCGGCAGAAGGCAAAAAGACCGAATAAAATTCAATAAGCGGAACATACTAACAGCGTCGTGCATATACGGCGCTATTTTTTATGTTTAAGGAAGTAATCAAAATGAAAAAAATAATCTGTATTGCAGCTGCCGCGCTGCTGCTGGGTATATCCTGCGCCGCCTGCGGCAACAGTGAAAAAGACGTATCCGCAAGAGAATCCATGGCGTCCGAGGCAAAATCCAGGGTAGGGGAGGCTGCCGAGGATTTCGGAGAAGCGGTCACCGATGCTGTTTCCGTGATCACAAGCGAAGCGGACAGAATGTATGACAACGGTCAAATCTCCGACGGAGACGGCGTAATCGGCAATGAGCCCACAGACTAAACCCCGGCAACGTGACGTTGCATCCAATCCGCGCCACCAACGTCTGACAGCAACTTGACCGTTCACTCCCGCGTTCTAGCGCGGCGTTAGCTAAACACGTTGCAAAATACACTCTATCCAAAGCCGCACTACGAGCCGAGGCGCTCGGCCGATGTTTTGCTAAACCGACTTCTTAATAGCCGCACCGGGTGCAGCGTCACGCTGCCACTGACCGCCGGGGCACCCGGCTTGGAGGCGGCGGATGATTTTCTTTTCCAGACGGGAGATATACGACTGCGAAATTCCCAGCAAATCCGCCACCTGCTTTTGCGTGTGCTCCCTGTTGCCGTTCAAACCGAAGCGAAGCTCCATGATGCGGCACTCTCGCTCGCTCAGCTGCGAGATCTCATACAGTATCTCCTGACGCTCCATCTCGCGCTCCAGGTTTTGGCTGATTTCCTCCGCGTCACTCCCCAGAATATCGCACAGCAGCAGCTCGTTGCCCTCTCGGTCGGTGTTGAGCGGCTCGTCAATGGATACCTCGTTTTTCAGCTGCGCGGATTTGCGCAGGAACATCAATATCTCGTTCTCTATGCAGCGCGAAGCGTAGGTGGCAAGCTTGATGTTCTTGTCCGGAGAAAAGGTGTTGACCGCTTTGATCAGCCCGATGGTGCCGATGGAAATCAAGTCCTCGGTGCCTGCTCCCGGAGATTCAAATTTTTTGGCGATATACACCACCAGCCGCAGATTATGCACGATCAGCGGCTCACGCGCACGGCTGTCTCCGGCGCGGATGCGCTCCATTACGGCATTCTCCTCCGCCTTGCTTAACGGCGGAGGCAGCGTGTCGCTGCCGTTAATGTAAAAAACGTTGTTGTCCTCTGTCATCCATAATTTGACCCGGAGCAAAATGTTTGTCATTTCATTACCTCACATTCATTGTTTTGCCAGTTCATAGGGTACGATCGCTCTGACGTCGCCCTGCAGCACGCCCTCGCAAACGCCGATGTATATTCGGTTGGAAATGTCTCTGCCGTCAATCTGAACAGACTCCGCCCGCATTCCCTCCAAAATGCCCTCGCCGCCGAGGCTTCCAAAGGGTATGATTCTTTTGGAGAAATTTAACAGTGACAATCCGTTCAGACAACTTTTGTCCGCGATAATCACAAATTCCCCCGAAAACGGCTCTCTCACCTGACAGCCCGTGTCGATAACAGCGCGAAACGCCGTTTCCCTGCCGCCGCAGCGCAGCGTGACCGTACACACCTGTTTGCCTGCCGCGCCCTTTGTGAACCTTTTGAGCAGAAGCAGCGTATAATAACATACCAGCGTGAGTATAATCAGCACAAAAGGGGAGATATTAAAATAGACAACGTCATTGTAAATCTCCATTCCTTTGGGGCGGAACACGGTGCAGACAAACACCATCACGCCGCAGAAGGAAAACGAAACGGCAACCAGCGCTGCCGTGCGCGTCAGAAAGCGGCGGAGGTCGGCCCTGCCAAAGGCTGTGAGCACGGTCAGCGCGGCAGTCAGCCCGTCCCAGAGAACATTCAGCGGAAAGGGAATAGGCGGCAGCAGCGCCGTCAGGCTGAATGAGCCGCCGACCAACGAGGCGAACAGCAGCCGCAGGGGCTTTGTTCTCAGGTGCAGCAGGCGGCTGACGCAGAGCAGCAGCAACAGGTCAATAAAGCAATTAACGACAACGAGCACATCAATATAAACGGTTCGCATTTCCATCACCCGCCCTTATTATCGCACAAGGAGGGCGGAAGAAATGTCAAAATATGGACAGGAGGAAAAATTTCATGGTAGCAGGCTTGATCATCGGCGTTTTTATCGGAGGATTCCTCGGTGTGGGACTCATGTGTGTGTTATATTACAGCCGGGGATAACAAAAAACGCCGGCGGGCGCTCTCTCCCGCCGATGGAAACGTTCATCTTTCAACGCATTCATCAACGGCGGGAACAGAGGTTTCCAATAAGGCAAAAAAACAAAAAAGCGGCAGCGTGCAGCTGTCGCTTTTTTGCGGTTTATCTTGATTTTTTAGCTTTTTTGCGGTTTGGCTTTTTATCGACCTTAACGGGTTGATCCCAAAGAACCTCGTCCTCGGTGTAGCGGCCCTTCGCAATTTTTCTGTTGACAAATATTTTGGCGATAAAGCCGCTCACAAACACCAGCACGGAGACAGCCCAGCCTGCCACAATCTGCGCCCAAATCGGATAATCGCCGTAGCTGCCGCTGTTATCGTGGAAGAGGGTAAACATATTCCATGCGAACAGACCCGTCAGCAAAACAGGCGCGACGAATTTGATAGAGGCAACAAACCACCACAGCGGCATTTTAAAGCGCTTGGCATTCTTGTTAACCTCATCCAGCACCTTCCTGAGGTTAAACGTCCAGCCAATGGCAAGACACTCAAGCACACCGATCAAAATCAGGTTGACGTTGTTTGCCCAGTTGTCGACGATGTCCAGCCAAGCAAGACCTGCCTGTGTAACGAACAGAATGGAGATCACGCCGCTGATGACACAGATGGCGATGGTCACCTTCTTGGGCTTGAGGTGGAACTTGTCCGAAACCGCCGCAGAAACGCCTTCAACAATCGAGAACGCCGAGTCGATAGCAAGCGTAATCAGCATCAGATAGAAAATAGCGCCGAATACGGCGTTGAACCAGCCGATTTCGGTCAGGTTAACGATCGCCTGCGGATAAACGATAAACGCAGTGGCAATACCGCTGGGCGTTACCTGATCAAGCATACCCGTACCACCCATGGTGGAGAACATCACGATACCCGACAGTACACTGATGGCCATATCGGAAAAAGCGATGATCATCGCGTCCGCCGCAATATCTGCATCGTCGCCCACATAGGAGCCGTAGGCGAACATAATCGCCATCATAATCGACAGGCTGTAGAACACCTGACCGATGGCGTCTACCCACAGTGACGGATCGCGGAATGCCGACACGTCGGGAACAAACAGCATCTTGATGCCGTCCATGGCGCCGGGCATGGTGCAGCCCTTGATCGCCATAATCAGCAGCAGCACAACAGGGGCGAATACGGTGAATTTGACTACCTTGCCCACAGAATTTGCGCCGTTGCGGATACAGAAGAAAATCAGTCCCCATGCAATTACAAGACAAAGCAGCACCTGCCACGGAATGCCCAAGCCTTCAATCTTGCCTGTAGTTTCCGTCAGATTAAAGAACAGCTCCGAGGCAGTTTTGGATTCGCCCGTCATGCCTGCAAACTGCCAGGAATTGATGAACATCAGAATAACCCAGGCAAATACCACCGAATAGTAGCAGACGATGACAAACGCGTTGGAGGTAGCCGCCCAGCCGACAGGCTCCCATTTTTTGCCGATACCGCGCATAGACTCAATTGCGCCCTTGCGGAATCTTCTCGCGATGGAAATTTCCATCATCAGCAGCGGAATACCCATCACCAGCATGGCAAACAGATACACCACCAAGAAGGTACCGCCACCGTGCTTGGCAGCCAGTCCCGGGAAACGCCACGCGTTGCCGAGACCAACCGCAGAGCCGATTGCGGCGAGGATGAACGTGAAGCGTGAGCTCCACTGGCCTCTCTTTTCCATTTTTTCTCTCTCCTTATTTCTTTCTCCTGCAGCGCGAAAAATGACGACCCGCTGCAACTATTTAATTATACTACAAATAGGAGATATTTCAATAGATTTTTAGAAAAACAGAATAAAAGGTAAAAAAAGACAACTTCCAAAACGGTATAGTCGTCAAAGCAACCCGCCGTTGCATTTTTCGCCGATATTTGCTATACTGTTCTCGGAGAACCGCGGAGCGCTGCGTCTGCGCCCGCGGAAAAGAAGGATCATCGGAGGCGGTTGAATGGCATCAGGATTCAGCACAAAGGAAGCAAAGGAGCTGCTTACCAGGCTTGACAGCATACAAAAGCAACAGCAAACGCTCATCGGCTTGCCGGAGAAATACCGTGCCGACGCGGAAAGGCTGGCGCGCGGCATGGTGAGTTACCGTGCTTTTGAAAACACGGTGCGCGATGAGGTGCTGCGCGGAAAAGACAACAGCGGCAGTATTCGCGGAATAGACGCGCTGATTCGCGACATCGCGGCTTACCGCAGGCTGCTGCCCATCGCGCAATACTGCGACAAGCTTTCCTCTCCGCATCAATCGGAAATAAGGGAGCTGCGGCAGAGCCTTTCCTCCTGCACGGGCGGACTGCGGCGCATGTTCGCCTCCTCCTCTCAAAAACAGAAGGCAGAACAGGCGTATACCGCGCTTGGCAGCCTGCTGGGAAGCGACTACGCCGTCCATACCGAGCAGATGACTGCCGACGCACAGCAAATCGAACGCACTTCCGCAGCCGCCGCCATGCAGGAATGGAACCAAGACCGCGGCACGTATTATCAGGCGGCAGCCGCTGCGCTGGCAAAGGTGCAGGGCGGCTCCATCGCCGAGTTTGACACGCTGTTCAGACAGTTCGACAGCCTGTTACAGCCTGTCAGACAGGCAGAACAGACAATGGAACAAAGCAGGGAAGCGGTGCGCGCTGCCTGCAGGGATGTTGCCATACGGGAAAGCCTGCGTATTCTGGAGGGTGTTCCCGTGGAAGAAGTCAACCGCGACAAGGGCGGCTTCCGCGTCAAAACACTGCGCGACAGCGGCTTTACCACCATGGCGGATATACTTAAAGCACGCCCCGGTCAGCTTGAAGCCGTCAAGGGCATCAGTCCCGAAGGAGAAAAAGAGCTGAAAAAAATAGCGGAGGGTTTCCGCAGACAATCCGCCGCATCCGTCAAAATCAAACTGAGCATGGACGGCCGCAGCGCGGAATCGACGGCGCTGGTGCAGGCAATCTGCCGCTATTTGCAGCAGAGCGACGCGATGAGCAGCTTTGCGCGCCTGCAAAAGGAATGCGGTCCTTCTGTCGAACAGGCGCGGGCGTGTCTGCAACAGACAGGTAACGGTTCGTTGTGGCTGTTCACCTCCGCACAGGAGAGACAGCGCGTGAGCAGCGCCTACCGCTACCTCTCAGGGCTGCTGCAGGGTGAATACGGACAGACAGCGCGGCAGCTTGCCGGCAATGTCGCTGTACCATTGTCGCCGCAGCAGGCGTGGGCGCACTTTGCGCAGAACACCGTCCGCTATTACAATGTTATTGAGGAAATAGCCCCCGGTCTGCTGGGCAACGACAACGAGCTGTACGGTCTCCCCGAGGATCTGGCACATGCCATTCAACAGGAGCCGTTCTATTCCGAGGGGCTCCGCTGCGAGCTGAGGCGTTACCAGGAGTGGGGCGTCAAATACGCGCTGCACCAAAAACGCGTGCTGCTTGGTGACGAGATGGGTCTCGGCAAAACCGTGCAGGCCATTGCCGTAATGGTCTCCCTGCGCAATACGGGCGCCAAACGCTTTATCGTCGTTTGTCCCGCCAGCGTGCTCTCCAACTGGTGCCGCGAAATCGCCAAGCACAGCGACCTGTCCGTGACCGTCGTGCATGGCAGTGCGCGCGACAAGGCGCTCGCCTCTTGGAAGCAGAACGGCGGCGTAGCGGTCACCACCTTTGAGACAACCGCGCATTTTGAATTGGAGGATGATTTCACCGTTAATTTAACGGTGGTAGACGAAGCGCATTATATTAAGAACGCCGAGGCAAGGCGCAGCGTGAACGTCAAAAAGCTCTGCGCAAGGTCGGAGCGGCTGCTGTTTATGACGGGAACCGCCATTGAGAACCGCGTCAACGAGATGGTGGCGCTGATTGAGGTGCTGCAGCCCGCGGTTGCCGCCGAGGTGAAGGGCATGGCGTTTATGTCCTCCGCGCCGCAGTTCCGCGAGGCTGTGTCGCCCGTATATTACCGCCGTAAACGCGAGGACGTGCTCACCGAGCTTCCCGACAAGCTGGAAAGCCCCGAGTGGTGCAAGCTCGGCAAAGAGGAGGAGCGGCTGTATGAATCGGCTGTGCTGGCGCAGAAGTACGCCGACGCGCGGCGCGTGTCATGGGCGGTGGATGACTTATCGCTGTCCTCCAAGGCGCAAAGGCTCAGAGAGCTGCTGGAGGAAGCGGCAGAGGAGGGCAGAAAGGTGATCGTGTTTTCCTTCTTCCTCGACACCATCAGCAAAATCACCGCCATGCTCGGCGAACGCTGTGTGGGACCGATCACAGGCTCCGTCCCGCCGCAGCGCCGTCAGGAAATGATAGACGCGTTCGATAAGGCGCCCGACGGCGCCGTGCTCACCGCGCAGATCCAGTCGGGCGGCACGGGTCTGAATATCCAGTGCGCCAGCGTGGTGGTGCTGTGCGAGCCGCAGTTTAAGCCGTCCATTGAGAACCAGGCAATTTCACGCGCGTACCGAATGGGACAGGCGCGCAGCGTGCTGGTGTACCGCTTGCTGTGTGAGGACACCGTGGACGAGAGAATCATGGACATGCTCAAGGAAAAGCAGGCTATTTTCGACGCGTTTGCCGATAAATCAGCCATCGCCGAAGAAACAATGGAGCTGGACGAGAAAAGCTTCGGAGAAATTATGCGAGAGGAAGCGCAGCGCATCAATGCCAAGCGGCAGGGAGAAACGCCGCAGGCAGCGCCGGCTGAACAAAACAGCACTCCTGCAAACCAAACAGAGAATTAAAATCTTATAAAAAGCCCCCTTTTGTCGGACAATATGGTTGAAAGAAATATACCATATTATTGATGACAAAGGGGGCGTTTTACTGCCAGGTGATTAAGATAAATACTCCAAAATATACCGAACCGCTTCATTAAAGGCGTCTCCTCTGAATCCGTGGTCAGAGCCTTTTATGATGTGCAGCTCACAATCGGGCAGTGTCTCGGCTGCCCGTTCGGCATAGGACACGTCTACAATGGAATCGCTGTCGCCGTGTACAATCAGTACCCTTCCGTTGTAGCGGGAGAGCTTGTCATAAATATCCAAGTCCCACACATCCTCGGCATAGACCTTTCCCACTTCGATCCAGCCGTTGAAGTTATAGGTCTCGGGAACATCGTCCAAGGTCTCATACGATTGGCGGACCTCCTGCGGAATGTTGAAGGCGGGGTAGAGGAGCATCAGACCCGCAACGTTTTCGGGTTCGTCACAGGCAACGATTGAGGACACCAGACCTCCCTGACTCTCGCCGAGCAAAAATATTTTTTCGCTGTCCGCAAACTCCCAGTTCTTCGCCGCTTTGACCACTGCTTTGAGCGCCTCCGCCTCTGTCATAACGGACATCTTGGTTGTTTCGGTGCCGCTTTTGTTGGAAAGACTCGGGTTGCTGCCGTTCGGAAAATCGAACACATACGCCGAGTATCCGTTTTCCGCGAGGGTTTCCGCATAAAGCACCAGGCTGTTGTGATTGGCGCTGAGTCCGTGGGAGAGGATCACCAGCGGCGTTTTGCGGCTCTCATCCGCAATATAAGCGACGCCGTAGATTTTTCCTTCTCCGTTGTCACAGTAAATCTCGCGGGTCGTGTAACCGGAGGCGGCGGAATCCGCTTTGCTCTCCATCGTTGCCGCGGCGGTTTCCTGCGCGTCGGTGGAAGGTTCCGTGGCGCAGCAGCAGCGAAGCTAATAAAATGATCGGTATAATTTTTTTCATAGTTTCAACTCCCTTATTATGTACCGTTTTGGATATCGGAGGTTATTGCCCGTTTAATGAGGTGCGCACATTTCTTTCCGCAAATTGAATGAGGTTAAACAGCGACGATGCGCCCTTTTCAAAATATCCCGAAAGGATATCGGGCGAGAGGGGAAGCGCGAGCTGCTCCTGTTCTATCACGCTCTCCGCAAGCTCGGTGTCCAACAGCATGGAAGCAGCAATGCGGTTGTGCCAGCGCTTTTCATCGAGGGTAAACAGGTTTTGCGGATTATCGGAACCGGCGCTGTAAATCATACGGAAGGCAAGATACTCCGCGTTCATCAGATAATTGCTGACGGCGTTGGTCAGACGCTTGCTTCCCATCTGCGCCAGCAGGTCGTAGATGATGGCAGCGGTGTTGGTGAGCAGCCGTCGATTGATTTGATTCACCATGTTGCCCTTCAGATGGCGGAATTCGTCGGTCTCGGGTATTTCGTTAACGGGAGCGGAAACGCGCTGCGCGGTTCTTCCGAGCAAATAGTCGGTGCTCACCTCGTAATAATCCGCCGCGCGCACCAGAAAATCCAGTCCGCATTCGCGGACGCCCTTTTCATAATGCGACAGCACCGCCTGCGAAACACCCAGATCCTCCGCCGCCTGTTTTTGACTGATACCGCGTTCTTTTCGCAAAATTGTGATTATTCCGGGAAAATCCTTATTCAAAGCCTTGACACCCCTTTTGGAAAAGTAGTATAATTAAATGTCAATAGTTTACGGAGTTAGCCGCTGCTTTCCGCAAAACGTTTGATTTCTACAAACAGTATAATCCAAAATCAACTGTTTGTAAATATTTTTTGGAGATTTTTATGAAATCCTATGTCATTCATCTGATACGCCACGGAGCGATCGACGAGACGCTCTCGGGCAAGTACATCGGCACCACCAACCCGCCGCTGTCCGATAAGGGCAGGATGGGCTTGAAAAAGCTTGCGTTTGAGCGGGAATATCCCGCTGTGCCTGTCGTGTTTACGAGTCCGCTGAAGCGCTGCACCGAAACATGTAAAATTCTTTTTCCGAATTTAACCCCCCTGGTAATCGCCAATCTCAGCGAGTGCAACTTTGGCGAGTGGGAGGGAAAAACCGCCGACGAGCTGAAGGACGACGCGGATTTTCAAAAATGGCTGGCGGGAGACAACAGCGTCAAACCGCCGCGCGGAGAGAGCAACGCGGACTTTGTGCGGCGCGTCTGCAAAATATTTGAGAGTATGGTGGAGGGTCTGATGAAAACAGGCTCCACGGAGTGCGCTGTGGTCACGCACGGCGGCGTAATTATGACGCTGCTCGCCGTCTACGGACTGCCACAGGCAAAGCCCTTTGAGTGGGCGATGGAAAACGGCTGCGGCTATTCCATCCGCGTCACACCCATGCTCTGGCAGCGCGGCAAGGTGACGGAGGTATTTCAGCGGATTCCGCTTCTCTCCGAAAATGAAGATCAGTGAATAATATATTTGATATAGAAGGAGTTTGTTATCATGAACAACTACAAAATAACCTTATTGAAGGGCGACGGCATCGGCCCCGAAATTGTCAACCAGGCTGTGAAGGTTCTGGACAAGGCTGCCGATAAATTCGGCTTTGCCGTTACCTATGACGAGGCGCTGCTCGGCGGCTGCGCCATCGACGCAACAGGCGTGCCGCTCCCCGAGGAAACCGTTGCCAAGTGCAAGGCTTCCGACAGCGTGCTTTTGGGCGCGGTGGGCGGTCCCAAGTGGGATAATCAGCCCGGCAACAACCGTCCCGAGGCCGGTCTGCTCGGCATTCGCGGCGCGTTGGGACTGTTCGCGAATCTCCGTCCCTCGGTCATTTTCGGACCCCTCAAAAGCGCTTCTCCCATCAAGGACGATATCATCGGCGACAATATGGACATCATGATTGTCCGTGAGCTTACGGGCGGCATTTACTTCGGTGAGCGCGGCAGAAAAGAGGTTGACGGTCAGCCCGCTGCCTGGGACACCGAGCAGTACACCGTTTCCGAGGTTGAGCGCATTGCGCGCGTTGCCTTTGACCTCGCTATGAAGCGCGGCAAGCGCGTCACCAGTGTTGACAAGGCGAACGTGCTGGAATCCTCCCGCCTGTGGAGAGAAACCGTTATCCGCGTCAGCAAGGAGTATCCCGAGGTAGAACTGAATCACATGTATGTGGACAACTGCGCCATGCAGCTGGTACGTAATCCCAAGCAGTTTGACGTCATCGTCACCTCCAATATTTTCGGCGACATTCTTTCCGACGAAGCTTCCATGATCGCAGGCTCCATCGGTATGCTCGCTTCCGCCAGCCTTTCGGGCGGCAAGCTGGGTCTGTATGAGCCCATCCACGGTTCCGCGCCCGATATCGCGGGACAGAACATCGCGAATCCCCTCGCCACTATTCTCTCCGTTGCCATGATGCTGCGCTATTCGCTCAATCAGCAGGAAGCGGCGGAAGCGATCGAGGCGGCGGTTGCCAAGGTGCTCGAAACATACCGTACTCCCGATATCTATGAGGAAGGACTTCAGAAGGTCAGCTGTGAGGAGATGGGCGATCTCGTCTGCGCACAGCTCTAAGGTGGCGTATGGAATTATATGACATGCACTCTCACATTCTGCCCGCGTTCGATGACGGCGCAAAGACGCTGGAGGTGAGCCTGGAGCTGATTGATTCACTGCGGAAGCAGGGAGTGCGCAATATCTGTTTGACGCCGCATTTTTATTCCAATGAGCTGAGCTATGACGAGTACCTTGTCAAAAGGGAAAAAGCGTTTCTCAAGTTCAAGCCGCATATGCCGCAGGACATTAATTTTGTGCTGGGCTGCGAAGTGTATGTGACGGAATACATGTTCAACAACAACGATCTGTCAGGTGTTACCTACGGCAAATCGCGGTATATCCTCACCGAGTTCGACTATGAAAACTCGTTTTCGGAGAGAACCATGCAGCGCTTTTACATGATGATTCAGAACTATAAACTGAAGCCCGTTCTTCCGCATGTGGAGCGGTATGAGCATTTGATGAGTCATCCCGACGATATCGAACAGCTCAAGGATATTGGCGTGGTCATCCAGACCAACATCTCCAACTACACCAGGAACGCGCCGTTTTTCCTCAAGCGCAAGCTGCTTAAATATATCAGCCGCGGACTGATTGATATCATCGGCTCCGACACACATTCCAAAACGCACAACTCGCCCGATGTGTTTACCGAGGCGCTGGACACCATTGCACACAAATGCGGTGAAGATACCGTTAAGCGCATGATGGACAACGCGGCTCACATTTTTCATAAGGCACTATAAAATCATTTCCCCGTTCGGTACGCCGAGCGGGGTATTTTTTGCTTTATCGGATACTTCTCATCCCGCAGTTGATGAACGCGTTGAAAGACGAACGTTTCCATAGGCGGGAGAGAGCGCCCACCGGCGCTTTTTTGTCCTTGGACTTGCTTTTCCCGTCCTGTTCTAAACCCTTGTGCAGCCGCATAGAATACAACATAGCGACGGAAGAAAGGATGAATAAAAATGACGGTCAATCAAAAAACGGCGCAGGCGGCGGCGTGCTTATGTCCTTCCGTTTACCGCCTGGCAGCGCCGCATTTTTCCGAATTGGAAAATAAGCTGCAGGAAATCCGTTTGCGTGTCGCCTGTCCCGCAGCGCTGCTTTGTGTACATGACACATACTATCTCACCGAGAGCGGCGGTCTGACGGACTTGCCCTGCGGAGATCTGTACCGTGTGACGCGCGGCGATTTGGACAGCACCTTTCAGCGCATTTGCGACTACTCGGTGTATGCCCGTCAGCGGGAACTGCTCGGCGGATTTATCACCCTGCGCGGCGGTCATCGTGTGGGCGTTTGCGGTACGGCGGTGACGCAGAACGGCACAATCATCAACGTGCGCGGCATTTCTTCGCTGAACATCCGCATAGCGCGCGAGCACCGCGGCTGCGGTGAAGGTGTGCTAAGGCGCATCGGGAATAAAGGCGGTGTGCTTCTCTGCGGCGCTCCCTGTTCGGGAAAGACGACGCTGCTGCGCGATTTGGCACGGCTGCTCTCGGAGAGGGGGCAGACGGTTTCTCTGATAGACGAGCGCGGTGAGCTGGCGGCGGTATATGACGGCGAACCGCAAAACGACGTGGGCTTCTGCGACGTGTTCAACGGATATCCGAGGGCGCAGGCGATAGAGCAGGCGCTGCGGTGTATGTCGCCGCAGGTGATCATCTGCGATGAAATCGGCTCCGAAGAGGACGCGCTTGCCTTGCGGCAATGCCTGCACAGCGGGGTGCGCGTGATTGCGGCCGCTCATGCCGCCGATAGAGAGGAGCTGTATGCTCGCCCAGCGCTGCGGGAGATTCTTGCCACAGGCGCGTTTTCCACCTTGATTTTTCTGCGCGGCAGGGATCATGCCGGAGAAATCGCGTCGTGGTCGCGGGAAGGTGAGCGGCGTGCCGCTTAAACTATTCGGCGCAGCGCTGCTCGTTTTGGCAGGTATCGGCGGAGGATGGCTGTATGCGCGCCAACTCACGGTCAGACGGTCATTTCTGACGTCCTTTCTGACCTTTCTTTCCAATCTTGCCACAGGGCTCCGGTATCGCGGCGAGCGGATGGAACTGCTGATTAATTCTTCGGGAGAATTATTTTCTCTGCCCGTAGGCAACAGGGAGCAGTCAGTGGCGGAAGTATGGTCGGCGCAAATCAGCAATTTCCCGAAAAAATGGCGGCTTACCGCGCAGGATATGACGCTGCTGGAGGAATTCGGAGCCAAGCTCGGTTCCACCGATACAGAGGGACAGCTCGCGCATATTTCTCTTTACCAAGCCCTGTTCCAAAAGCAGCTCGGTGAGGCGGAGCGGGACGTGAAGCAAAAGGCAAAGCTCTACCAAACGCTGGGATTGTTCATCGGCGTTTCGGCGGCGCTGATGATGTGGTAGAGGTGTGACAATGGACGTAGAACTCATTTTCAAAATCGCAGCTATCGGCATCATTGTGGCGGTGCTGTGCCAGCTGCTGATCCGCAGCGGCAGGGAAGAGCAGGCAATGCTTACTTCGCTTGCGGGGTTGATCGTGGTGCTGACGCTGATTGTGGGGCAAATCAGCAATCTGTTCGCCACCATTAAGCGGCTGTTCGGTTTTTGATGCCGTTTGTCGCTCTTGCCGTATCGGCTGTCACCGCGGCAGTGCTCGCGCTCACCATCCGCCCCAAAAACGGAGAGATCGCCCTGCTGCTCTGCGTCGCCTGCTCTGTTATGATACTGCTGTCGGTGCTCGGCAGCGCGTCGGCGGTCATTGAAACCGTCAGACAGATTGTCGCGGTTTCGGGTATCAGCACGGGCTATCTCGCCATCATGCTCAAGGTAATCGGCATTTGCCTGCTGACAGAATTTACCGCCAACACCTGCCGCGACGCGGGAAGCAGCGCTCTGGCTGCCAATGTAACGCTGGCGGGCAAGCTGCTTGTCACCGTGACAGCACTGCCGCTGTATGTGGATATCCTCAACGCAGTCACGGCAATGGTCGCCCAACGGTAGAAGGGAAGTGAAACATGGCGGTCGCATATGATTATTCGGGCGTTTACAACAGCCTGTCCGATGAAGCGGCGCAGGCGCTGGAGGGCTTGGGCATCACTTCCGCCGACGCAAGCGCGCTATCCAACCTCAGCCTCGACGGCGTGGCGCAGACGCTGACAAAAATGGCAGGCGACGGTTTTGCGCAGGGAGCATTATAGCCCACTGTGCCAACCTGTTTCTCGCTTACATTCCGCTGATGGCGGTGATGATGGCGGCATCCGGCAGGGCGCTGAGCTCTGCAGGGTATCAGGCGCTGACGGTGGGCGCGGGGCAGGGCGTGGCGCGGGTCTGCTCCGATGTGCTTCTGCCGCTGATGAATATCTTCCTTGGTATAGCCGTCACCTCGGGTATCACGCCGCAGGCGAGGCTGCAGGGATTTCTCTCGCTGATCACCAAGGTCACCGGGTGGCTGCTCGGGTTTGCGATGGCGGTGTTTACCTTTGTGCTTTCTTTGCGGCAGACAACCGCAGGAGCGCTCGATTCTCTTGCCACGCGGACAGCCAAATTCGCTCTCAGCTCGTTCGTTCCCGTGGTGGGCGGCGCACTGAGCGAAGCTTACAAAAGCGTGCAGGGCAGCTTGCAGGTGCTCAAATCGGGTCTGGGGGTTTTTGTTATCCTGGCGCTGGCGCTTACCTTTCTGCCGCTGTTGCTGCAGGGACTCGGCTGGTCGCTGTGTCTGTCCGCGGGCAAGGCGTTTGCCGAGGTTATGGGCATAACCGATTGCGCGCGGCTGCTGGAGGGACTGCGCATGGTATTTTCCACCCTGCTTGCGGTGCTGCTCTGCGTGCTGGCTGTGTTTATCATCGCCACAGCGGCGGCGTTTACGATAGGCGGTGAAGCGGCGTGAACGGATTGTATACCGTGGCGGCAACCGTCTGCGCCTGTTGTATTATCGTGACGCTGCTGTCGCACTTTGTAAGCGACGGCGGTACCAAAAAACTGGTGAGTCTGGTGATGGGCGCGTTTATTCTCTGTGCAATGGCGGTTCCCGCAGCGAACGCTGTGGGGAGTATCGCTTCCCAATGGCAGCAGGTGAAGCCCGTTGAAGACACTGCCACTGCCGATGAAGCGGTCAACCGCGAGGTGCTCAACGAAACCAAACACAACCTGGAAACAGCGCTGAAGGATATCATGGCGCAAAACGGTTATGCCATACGGGACGCTGCTGTCACGCTTGCCATTGCGGGCGAAAACCGCGTGGTGATTGCGCAAATCACCGTCACCGTCGGAGAACAGGACGCGGATCATTGTGAAGCCATCGCGGCGCTGACGGAGAAGCATTTCGCCGTGCGTCCGCAGGTGGAGGTGGAGTGACGCTATGGAGAAAATAAAGGAGTACATCAGGCGCCTGAGCGACAGCGGCGGCTTGCGCAGGCTGATTATCATGGCGGGCGCGGCGGGCATTGCGCTGATTTTTCTCTCGGGCATGTTCAGCATGAATAAACCGGAGGAGACAAACGACTCGGGTTTTTCGGTGACGGACTTCCGCAAGACAACGCAGAACGATCTGGAGAAGCTGCTGTGCAAAATCGAAGGAGCGGGGAAGACGCGCGTGCTGCTGACGATGGAGAACAGCGCGGAATATGTTTTTCTCGAAAACGGCACCACCAAAACAAAGGAAATCCAGCCGCGCATACGGGGCGTGCTGGTGCTCTGCGAGGGAGGAGACGACCCTGTGACAGTCGGGCGCGTCACAGAAGCGGTCACCAAGGCGCTCGATATTTCAACGGCTAAGGTATGTATTGCAAAATTAACAGAATGAAGGTCGGGATAGTGATGAAGATTCAGAAAAAACATGTCATTTCCGCAGCGCTGCTGCTGGCGCTCGGCGCGGCGGTTTACGTCAACTGGCAGTTCGGCTCAGCGCCCAACACACCGAAGCAGCTGGGAGAAGCCTCCTATGTCAGCGCCAACGTTTCAACAGCAACGGCTGACCAGCGCGTGGCAACCTCCGCGCTGAGCAGAAAGCAGGAAAACTTTTTCGCGTCAGAGCGCATCAAACGGCAGAGCGTGCAGGATAAGGTCATTGACGAGGCGGGCAAGCTGTTTAACCTCGACGGCACAAGCGAGGAGGACAAGAGCGCCGCGCAAAAAAGCGTGGCGGATATGCTGAAAAACTTCACGGTTCAGGAAAGCATTGAGAGCGTTGTCAAGGCAAAGGGCTTTTCCGATTGTCTCTGTACCGTCAGCGACGCGGGCGTGACCGTCATTGTCCCCAAAGAACAGCTTAACGACACCGCGGCGCTGGTGATTGACGACGCCGTTACTTCGCATTACAGCGTGGCATATGAAAATATCTCCATTGTGGGCGCCGAAGCGTGACAAAAGAAGAATGCAGCCCACACAACTGAAGGGAATAACAGTAAAAAGAGCAGCAGGCGGTTTCGCTTGCTGCCCTTTTAATATTCCAATACAGAATAATGATTGACGGGATAGGGAAATAACTCTTTTATTCGTACTGCGGCTTAATCTGTCCCTGACGGTACATATCCAGCAGCATGGCGAGGTCGGCAAGCTGTTCCTGCAGCCTGTCGCCGTCGTCGGTGGCATAAACCATCACGCGGCGCTGCTCCGTTTCCACAATTTCAGAGCTGGAGAAAATATCGCAGTTGCGCCGCAGCGCGTCCTCCTTGCTCTCAAACGGCTGGTGCGCCTTGAGCCGCAGGCCGTGGGAGTTGAAAATCAGCGTGTAGCCCGCTATGCCCGTTTTGGCATGATAATTCTTGCAAAAGCCGCCGTCAATGACCAGCACCTTTCCGTTCGCGCGAATCGGCAGCTCGCCCTTGACGGTTTGCACGGGCGTATGGCCGTTTACGATGTGCGACAGCGGCGAGCGCAGACCGAACTCCTCCAAAATTCGCACGCAGACTGCTTCATCGTAGTAATAGCGGTAATAGGGATTCTTTACCTCGTGCCGCGCGTCGTGGTCGTCTATATAGGCGTTTTCAAAGGTCTTGGTCTTGCGTCCGTTCAGCGGAGAGTTCTCTCCGCAGCGCAGGTACCACATGAAGTCCAGCTCACGCTGTTTCTTGTTACGCCTGAAAAACGCGGCGCGCACTTTTTCCTCCGCCATATCAAACAGCGCTTTACCGCTGTAGATTCCGCCGAAAAGGGCGACCTGCTTAAAGGCGCCGCCTTCGTCGAGCGGTACGCAGCCGTGATAGAGCAGATTGCCGTTGCACACGCAGTACATGCTGCCGTTGTCGTAGAGGAACTGAATATGCCGCTGCAGCTTGGGACTTTGCATAAATGCCGCGCGCAGGCCTTCCGTCACCGTGCGCTCGTCGGGCGTGAGCGCGTAGGGATCATCTCTGTCTACGGTCGGGAACTCCGTTTCATTCAGCGGATAGGTCAAGTCGCCGATGGTCACGGTGTGGCTCTCAAAATCAATTTTATCGAGCAGCAGGCGGTCGTCCATGTCAAAATCAGGATTGCGCGCAATCAGCTGTCCCTCCAGCTTGAACTGTATCACCGTAATCGCCGCCAGCGCCGCCTGCATGGGTGTGCGGTCGGGATACAGCTTTTCCGCGAAAAGTGTGAGAGGACGCAGGCTGATGCCGTAGCCGTCCTCGAGCGTTCGCACGGCATTGTAGTGCAGGCAATTGCGCACAGCGCAGGCAATGCAGACTTCGCTTCCCGAGGCGGCTCCCATCCAGAGAATATCATGGTTGCCCCACTCAAAATCAAGCGAATGGTAGGTAGTGAGCAAATCAAGAATACGGTCGGCGGAGTCGCCGCGGTCAAAGATATCGCCGACAATGTGCAAGCGGTCTACCGCCAGCCGCTTGATCAGCGACGCAAGAGAAATCACAAAATCATCCGCGCTAAGCCGAATTACCGTGTCCAGGATACAGCTGTGATAGCGCACCTGGTTATTGTCCTCGTCCTTCTGGGCATGGAGCAGCTCGTCTATGATATAAGCGTACTCCTTGGGCATCGCCTTGCGCACCTTGGAGCGCGTGTATTTGCTGGACAGCACGCGCGCGATTTCCAGCATCCGCTCCAGTGTAATGCGGTACCATTCCGTGTCGGGCTCGCCTTCCTCCTTGAGAAGGCGCAGCTTTTCAACGGGATAATAAATCAGCGTGCAAATTTCTTTGATGGCGGTTTCATCGAGCGTATCGCCGTAAAGCCGCTCCACCTTTTCATGGATCACGCCTGAGCAATTGTTGAGTATATGGCAGAACGCCTCGTATTCGCCGTGAAGGTCGCTCATAAAATGCTCGGTTCCCTTGGGCAAATTGAGGATAGCGTTAATATTGATCATTTCGCGCGTCACCGCGCGCACTGACGGATATTTTTCCGCCAACAATGTCAGATATCTTTGGCTGCGGTCTGAAATGACGGTTTGTGCCATGTGATTCGCCTCCTTATGTTTACTGCAGCAGATAACGCTGTTTCTTATTCAGTTAATCCTTAATGGGCGGAATAAAATTCTGAAATGACTGCACCATCTTTTTATGGTGGATAATAAAATGAATAGTGGGATATTTGTTTTTGGAAACGATAACCTGATGGTTTCCTGCAACCGTATAGGAAATATTTTTAAAAACAGGGTGCTCGTCTGTCTTGAGCGTCATATTCGGGTGCGCCTCTGCAAACTGCCGTGTCAGCGCTATGTGCGTTTGATATTCCTCAAAGGTGTAGGGCACGTCTGTTTCAAAGAAGATTTCCGACAGAGCGAGATGCAGGGGAGACGCCTCAAACTGTTCTCTGCCGGGATCCGGCACCACCAGCGTCAGCTTGCCGCCCGACAGATATTCCTCCGCAGCACGGCGGCTGTTCTGACGGAACAGCTCGATTTCGCGCGCTTCCTTGTCGGGGATGCCGCAGCGGCTCAGAATTTGTCCGAGAACCTCCCCGGTCAGCGTATAAAGAGGAATCGCGGAGCTGACGGTCAGACGATCGGCGTCCTGACGGGTCCTGCGCATGGCGTCGGCAAATTCAACGCAGCGGCTGCTGCGGTAGATGTCCATCAGCGGTTTTGCTTTTTCCAGCAGCCGTTCCGCCTTCTTGCGGCAGAAGCGTAAGTCTTCTTCTGCTTTGCTGAGATAATACCGTCCCTCTGCGTGATAGCCCGCAATCGCGCTGCCCTCCATCGCCGCGGCGCCCGACACTCTCAGCAAATGAGTAAAAATGTCGTTTTGCCTGACCGGCAGATACCACGGTGAAATCTGACCTGTCATATAAAGGGGAATATAGCTCTCGAGTCCCAGCATCATTTCGCTGAACGGACGGCTGACATCGTGGATCACATGCAGGTGCAGACCCTTCTTCAGCATCATCGCCATACCGAGCATCCATTTTTTGACAAATTCCTTGTTCTTTGCCATTTCCTCCAGCGGCATGTCGCAGAACAATATGCAATCCTTTTGGCTTTTGGAGACAAGCGTCGCCCTGATAAAATCCAGCTCACACCTTTCCATTCCCTCCAGAGTGGTATACGTTTTGGCGGTCGGCAGCTGAAAGAGCGTAGTCGGCAGCCTGATATCGTCAAAACGGATGGTGTTGATAAAGTCATCCGGCCTGAAGGTATCCATCGTTTCCAGAAAATGCGCCAAAGGGTTATCCTCGGTCACGGCCGCGTTGGAGCCGAGCCATTCCACCACCGCGTCGCGTATTTCGCGCGGAGATTCCGGTTCCCGCGCGTCACGGTGAATCAGCGCGGCGAGCGCTGCAATATCCTGCTCGCTTGTGCAGTGGCGTGAAACGTACGCGCCTATTTCCAGCGTAAAGGAGCTGAGATTGCCGGGGCGCCGCTGACCCGAGAGTACCTTGGAGATATGCGAGGGATCAAACGACAGCGCCTTGGCAAGCGTACTGCTGCGGATATTCAGTGTCTTGAGCAGCGCGCCCAGGTTAGCTGTATAGGTCTGATAGTCGATATCCAGGCGGTTCTGCAGGGTCTTTTGCAAGGAAAGAAGAACCTCGTTTTTTTCCAGCGGATGGTCGACTTTTGCGGCAAGCACAACAATGCCGTCTGCGAGCTTTAGGAGCTGTTTGCTGTCATAGGCAGGCTCACGCTCGCCGTTTTTATATCGCGCCACCGTGCTGACGCTCAGACCGGACGCTTTGGCGAGCTGCGGATAGGAAGCGCCGCAAAGCTGCAGGTAGCCGGTTAGCTTTTGCGAAAAGGTCATAGCGTTAACCTCGTTTCGTCAGGAATAACATTCTGTATTTATCTTATCATGATATGTTCCGAACTGTCAAGGCTATTTTCGGAATATTGCATTAAAGTATATAAAAAGTATGCTATACTATAAAGAAAAACAGGCGATTTTTTAAGGAGGTATTGCCATGTTCAAAAAAACAGTATCCGTTTTGCTGGCAGCGCTGCTGCTTTGCGGCATTATTCCAATGAGCGCATTACAGGCGTTTGCGGCAGAAACGGGCAGCTCCTCCATCGGCACCTCGCCGGCAGATTATCCGAGCCTGACGCTCGGAACACCTGCCACGGCAACGGTGAACGAGGAGAACCCTAAGGCGTTTTTCCGTTTTGTCCCGACGGAGAGCTGCCATTATGCTTTTTATTCCACAGGGGACAACGACACTTACGGTAATTTGTATAACAGTGAGATGACGGAAATCGCATCGGATGACGACAGCGGTACAGATTACAATTTCCGCATCGAATCCAATCTTGCCGCGGGCGAGGTATACTACCTCAGCGCCGGCTTCTATTCGTCAGCGGGTGAAGGCTCCTTTGAGGTAACGGCAGAAGCGGTTCCCTATGCCACTTCTCTCGCAATCGAGCAGGGAAACACCCTTTCCGGGTATCCCTCCTACGGCAAAACCCTGAACGCGCAGCTGCTGCCGGAGGGCAGCGCCAAGGAAGCCCTGACCTGGCAAAGCGCCGATGAAAGCGTGGTTCAGGTGGACAGCGACGGCTACATCCGGCTGAGAAAAGCGGGTAAAACAACCGTCACCGTTACCTCGGAACACGGTCTGACCGCGTCCTGTGAGATAACGGTCAAGCCCTTTGAGGTGCTCACCGTCACTCAGCCTGTGACGGCAGATATTCCCACAAGCGGCAATTTTGTCATCATGACTTTCGTCGCGCCGGAAACCGCGACCTACATTTTTGCTTCCTCCGGCGCAGAGAACATCACCTACGCAGACTTCGGGGAGCTGGACGGCGACTATATGGAACAGCTCGAAAGCGTTTACGCCGATTCGGGCAATGACTTTACCCTGCGCTGCAGCGTATCGGCAGGCAAGACCTATTATCTGCGCACCGGCTTTGATTACGACTATGATACGGGCAGCTTTCAGGTGACAGCAGCCAAAGCGCCTGCCGCCACGGGCATGACGATTACGCAGGGAACCGCCGTTGAAGGCTATAAAGATGAGTCGATGGCTCTGACGGTTTCCTTTACGCCCGAAGGCGCTCAGACACAGTCCGTCACCTGGACGTGTTCCGACAGCAGTATTGTCAGCGTCGACCAGACAACGGGAAGCATAGAACTGCTCAAGGAAGGTACCGCGACCGTTACCGCCCAAAGCGAGGGCGGTCTGACCGCTGCCTGTCAGATCACCGTAAAAGGGTATGAAACCATCAGGACAGGGGAGAGCAAGGAAGTTACCATTGACACCTCTGAAAAGCCGGTAACCTTCTGCTTTGTTCCCGACGCGACCGCCACCTACAGCTTCTATTCGACAGGAAACGGCGACACCGTGGGATCGCTGTGCGACGCGGATATGAACGAGCTGTACTATGACGACGACAGCGGAGAGGACTCCAATTTCAATATCTGCTGTGAGCTGACAAAAGGCACTATCTATTATCTGAGAACCGGATTTTACGGAAGCTCCACGGGAACCTTTACGCTGACTGCCGAAAAGAATGTTCCCGCCACTGCTGTGACCATCAAACAGGGCAGCGCGGCAGAGGGCTATCCCAATACATCACTTGCTCTCACGGCGGCGTTTCTGCCTGCCGGTGCGATACCGGAAAGCGTCACTTGGAGCTCCTCCGACGAGAGCGTCGCCGAGGTTGACGACGGAACGGTAACGCTCAAAGCAGTGGGCAGTGCCGTTATCACCGTCACCAGTGAAAACGGTCTCACCGCGTCCTGCACTGTCACGGTCAGGGATTATGCTCCCATAGCCTTGGATGAGGAAAAGACCGTGTCGCTTCTGCAGGGTCAGGAGGCTGTCTATCGTTTCATCCCCTCCGAAACCCGTGAGTATGTATTCTATTCCACCGGAAGCGCCGACACCTGGGGAGCGATTCTGGACAGCGACATGGATATTTTCACCTCCCAA
>ONEN01000259.1 GCA_900316815.1 uncultured Eubacteriales bacterium
CGTCGGCAAAGTCGCCGGCGCTCAGCGCGGTGGAGGGCATGTTGTCGGTGTTCTGCTTGCTGCCGAACAGCGCGCGCGCCGCCTCCTGCGCCTTGTCCGCCTCGTCCCTGCCGTGGATCATGCTTGTCAGCTCATAGGCGAGGATCTCCTTTGCCCTGTTGATCTCGCTGCCCTCAAGCTTGGCAAGCTCCTCTATCTCCTCCAGAGAAAGGAAGGTGAGCATTTTGAGGCACTTCACCACATCGGCGTCGTCGATGTTTCTCCAGTACTGATAGAAATCGTAGGGGCTGGTTTTCTCAGCGGAAAGCCAGACCGCGCCCGACTGGGTCTTGCCCATCTTCTTGCCCTCGGAATTGAGCAGCAGGTTGATGGTCATGGCGTAGGCGTCCTTGCCCAGCTTGCGGCGGATAAGCTCGGTGCCGCCGAGCATATTGCTCCACTGGTCGTCGCCGCCGAACTGCATGTTGCAGCCGTAGCGCTGATAGAGAGCGTAGAAGTCGTAGGACTGCATGATCATATCTGTTAACGCTGAAGCACGCGCCCACCTCGCGGAGAAGCTCAACATAATTGAGGTCGAGCAGCCATTCGGCGTTGTCGACCATCAGTGCCTTTCCGTCTGAAAAATCAATGAACTTGCTCATCTGCTCCTTAAAGCAGTCCACATTGTGCTGAATGGTCTCGCGCGTGAGCATCTGGCGCATGTCGGTTCTGCCCGAGGGGTCTCCGATCATGCCGGTGCCGCCGCCGAGCAGCGCAATCGGCTTGTTGCCCGCCATCTGGAGGCGCTTCATCAGGCACAGCGCCATGAAGTGACCCACATGCAGGCTGTCGGCAGTGGGGTCAAAGCCGATGTAAAACACCGCCTTGCCGCTGTTGACAAGCTCCCTGATTTCCTTTTCGTCCGTAACCTGCGCGATCAAACCTCTCGCGACAAGCTCTTCATAAACTCCCATCAATCTATTCCTTTCTATTCCTTTCGGTGAAAAATCTGTATATTTTTGCAATACACCGTTACCAGTATAAACTTTTTTTGTGCAAAGGTCAAGAGTTTTGTTGTTGAAAGTCGAAATTGAGTGAGGGATACGTAAAAAGCCTGCTTTCGGCTCAGCCGCTCCCGCGGCGCAGTTCGGGGGGCAGCGAAACGCTGCCCCCCGCAATCAGGTATGTAATATCAAGTGTTTTTGTCTGCGGACGCTTTATTCGTTTACCAGACTTCTCATAACGGCTGTCACATCTCTCACGTTGACCTTGCCGTCGCCGTTCATGTCGGCTTGCAGGAAGGTCTTTTCGTCGTCGAGGTCGAGCACGGCAAAATCCGCGAGAAAACGCTGCAATTCCGTCGCGTCTTCAATGGTCAGCTTACCGTCGCCGTCGAGGTCGCCTATCACAAAATCTATCTCTTTTTTCGGAACGATCTGCTGCTCGATCAGCCACTCGCCGCAGTGCTTGCAGCGCACGCCGTCGGTCAGTCCTTCTTGGGTGTAGGAGGCAGGCGTTCCCTCGACCGTTAAAACATGCTCATGCTGACACTTGTTCACACCGGGAATAATGGCGGTTGAATAGGCGCCCAACGCATAAGTTTCTTCATTGATAAAGCCGCCGCTGACGGGCTGATACTGCACATACGGCGATGTACAGCTGTCATCGCAGAAGGAAACCGTATCCATCTTGAGGTTAACGGTCGTTGCGGCTGCCTCTCTGTCGAGAACCTTAAATTTTGCTCTGACGAACACGATGGGAGAACCGTCTTCCTCATACGCATAGGCGGCATTCAGTGCGGAGTTATAGTTGCCAACGATTTTGCCGCCGTTGTTGTCGCCGAAGGTGTTGACTACGTAGGTGTCAAACTTGCCGGTACTGAGACCCAGCTCGTAAGCAAACGGGAAGATGGTGAACCTTGAGCCATAAGTGTTGTACGCTTCCTTGAACTCGAGAACGGCAGGATCCCAGGTAAGCTCATCAATGTCAAGGTTGATCAGGTACTGATTGTCTGCTTTCAGCTTGTACTCAACGGTAACGAATACGTCGCCGTTTTCGTCCTCGTATTTACTGAGGTCGGAATAACTCTCTCTTTTCAGGGAAAAAGTTTGACGTCGCTACAACGGTAAAGGCGCCGCCGCGGCCGGGTTCCGCTGCGGCAGCCGCAAAGGGTATTACCGTCAGCAGCAGCACCGCCGCCAGCAAGACGGAAATTGATTTTTTTAACAGTTTTTTCATAGTCAATCCTCCTCGGACTATTATACTCTTATTATAGTCCGCAACAGGTTGACAATCAAGTAAAAAATACGTCTTATTTTTTATGCAGCCTGTCCAAAGCCCCCATCAAAAATGACAATAATTATTCAGTCGGGCAGACAAGGCTGCTGCAAAGCAAGCCTGTCTGCCCGACCTTAATTTTC
>ONEN01000101.1 GCA_900316815.1 uncultured Eubacteriales bacterium
CACTCTGCGAGATTGCTGTTTTCCTTGATAACTCTGATCCCATTTGACACAATACCACTCCCATGCAATTCGTGTACGATCGAATCCAATCGAATACAACGGAATACAATCGTACACTTTGGTTTTGTCTCTATTATTGCATGAGAGCGCTTGATGTGGCAATACGGTTGCGTATTTGACGGTTACTTTTATTACCTCCGTTTCATTTGATAGTTTCATTATAAACGGAGCTTACCGATAAATCGAATGTGCCGATCAAAAAAGTCCTAATAAACAGAAAAACGCCGTTCCAGCCTTTACACTGAAACGGCGTTCTGTTGTTGTATCAGAGGACACACCTGACGGCGAAACCGCCGCTGAAAAAGTAGGTGTTCATCCAATACTTGTTTGGTGGAGATAAGGGGAATCGAACCCCTGACCTCTTGAATGCGAACCAAGCGCTCTACCATCTGAGCTATACCCCCAAGTAGGTATTAAATTTACCGTTGTATATTCTATACCATATCGAGGGATTTTTAATTGCAAAAAGGAAATATGCAAAAATATTTTTTATGTCAGTCCGAATGATATGGAAATCGCGTTGTCAATAGCGGACATCGACTGCTCGTCAACGGTTCCCATCTTCTCACGCAGGCGGCGCTTGTCAAGCGTGCGCACCTGCTCCAGCAGCACTACGCTGTCCTTTGAGAGTCCCGAGGTGCCCGAGTACAGCGGAATGTGCGTGGGCAGCTTTGCCTTTGACTGGCGGCTCGTTATCGCCGCCGCGATCACCGTGGGACTGAAGCGGTTGCCCACGTTGTTCTGCACAATCAGCACAGGCCGCACGCCGCCCTGCTCCGAACCCACCACGGGGCTTAAATCGGCATAATAAATATCTCCGCGTTTTATATTCAAGGCTTTCACGCTCCAAAAATGTTCTGTCTGTATTTTTGCCTGTCCGCAGTTTTTTATACGGCTATTACATATTATTTTTGGAGGCGGTGAAAGGTGCGTCATTCCAGCGGCTCGGCGCGCAAAAAGGTTATCACGCAGTCCGCGCCCGGAACGGCGGCGCTCTTCGGCAGCCGTCGGTCGTCCACCGTCAGTGTCGCTTCGCCGCACGGGAGCCGCACCGCCAGCTCGTTTTTGTTCTCCTCTGTCGTCTCTCCCCGGGCGGCGGCGCACAGCAGCGCCTGCAGCAGCGACGGAAAGCTGTCCGACGGCAGATACGGCTCGTCGGCGGTCGCAAGGGCTTCATCGCGGCGGAGCGAAATCACGCCGTCCTCGCTGCGGATATGCAGCCCCTCCAGCGTCGGCGGCGCGGTAAACTGCAGCGTATACAAGCCCTGCCGCGTATTGGTCACGCTGCCGCCCAGCCGCATTCCGCGATAATCGGCGGTGAAATCCGCCTGAAAATTGAGCGTCACAGCCGCGTCGGGCGCGCTCCTTTTGGCGCAGCCGCAGAGCATGACCGTCACCGCTGCCAGCAGTATACTCACCAGCTTGAGAATCCGTTCTGCCATCGGGCACCCCTCCTGTTCTCTCTATTATATGAGAGGCACCGCTGAAACATACCGCCCTACTAAAGCAGCGTGACGCTGCACCCGGTGCGGCTATTTATGAAACGGTTTGGCAAAATGTCGGGCAAACGCCGCACTATAACGCGGGAGCAAGAGGCGAAGTTGCTAACAAACGTTGCTTGCGCGGGCGCGTGCCGCGCCGGTCAGTGCCCCTTTGGACAGAATGCATTTTTCAAAACGTTTGATAAGCGGGGCGCTATAACGCGGGAGCAAGAGGCGAAGTTGCTAACAAACGTTGCTCGCGCGGATTGGATGCAACGTCACGTTGCCGGGGCTACCACAGAGTGAGCTGCTGCGGAGCGTTCTTTTCTTCAAATTGATGCAGATACGCGAAAATAGCGTCCACGTCGTGCAGCATACCGTTTTCCTCGCAAAAGCGGTGAAACAGCTGCATCAGCTGCCCGCCGCGCGGACTGTTGACCACATAGCTGTCGCCGTAGGCGCGCATATAGCGTTCCTTCAGGCCCGGAAAATGCGCGTCCAGCTGCCTGTAGAAGTATTCCCTGTTTCCCTCGCGCAGCGTCAGTCCCATACCGAAGCAGAGCACGCCGCGCACCCCTGCCTCCGCGCACCATGTGAGCAGCTGCAGAATATTCTCCCGGGTGTCGTTGATATAGGGCAATATCGGACACAGCCATACAACCGTCGGTATGCCCGCGTCACGCAGCGTCCTGAGCGCCGCCACACGTTCACGCGTAGTACTCACGCGCGGCTCGATGATGCGGCACAGCGCTTCGTCGGCGGTGGTGAGCGTCATTTGCACCACTGCCTTTGTCTTGTCGTTAATGCGGCGCAGGATATCCAGATCGCGCAGCACGCGGTCGGATTTCGTCTGTAACGCCACGCCGAAGCCGTACCGCTCTATCAGCAGCAGCGCGCCGCGCGTCTGCTCCAGCTTCATTTCCGGCGGAATATACGGGTCGGTCATCGCGCCCGTTCCGATCATGCAGCGCCTGCGCTTGCGCCTGAGCGCGGCTTCGAGCAGTGCCAAAGCATTTTCCTTTACCTCGATATCCTCGAAATCGTGATCCGTGCGGTAGCACTTGCTCCGCGAATCACAGTAGATGCAGCCGTGCGTGCAGCCGCGATAGAGGTTCATGCCGTTATCGTGGGATAAAATCCCCTTGGCAGTCACAGTGTGCATGGCTATTTCCTTTTCCGCTTCTTGGGCTCCGGCAGCTCGTCCGCCATCGCGGGCAGCAGCGATGCGAGAAAATCCCTGTCGTCCACGTTTTCCACCAAAAGCATGGGCTTGGCGCCCTCATACGGCAATTCCATCGGCGCGTCGGGCATGAGCGCCGTCGCCGCCTTGACGGGCTTGACGAGAAGGCGGTCGTCATACACGCCGCCGAACACCTTGCCCTGCACATAGAGCACATACTCGCCCATCATCGCGCGGCTCGATACATCCAAGCCGCTGCACTGTTCCAGAATGTAATTGACATATTCCTTTGAAGAAGCCATTTTGCACCTCCGTCAGTTGATGCCGCACGTCATAAAAGCCTTGGGCAGCTCCTCAATGATGTCGCTCGGGAGCATGGACGTCCTGCCCAGTTTTTCAGCGGCGAAATCGCCCGCCAGACCGTGCAGGTACACCGCCGCCGCAGCGCAGTCAAAGGGAGCGCTCCCCTGCGCCAGCAGCGCGGCGCAAATGCCTGCCAGCACGTCGCCGCTGCCGCCCGTCGCCATGCCGCTGTTGCCCGTCATATTGATAAGAGCTTTTCCGTCGGGCGCAGCGATAACGGTCCCCGCGCCCTTGAGCACGACAACCACACCGTAGCGCGCGGCAAAGCTCCGCGCTGTATTTTCACGGTCGGCATTGACATCCCTTGCGGAAACACCGAGCAGCCGCCCCATCTCGGCAGGATGCGGCGTGATGATCACAGGCGCCTGCGCTCCTCGCAGCACGGACGGGTCGGCGGCAATGCAGTTGAGCGCGTCCGCGTCCAGCACCATCGGCTTGGCGCATTGTCTGATAAAGCCCTGCGTGAGCGTACGGGTGTCGTCGCAGACGGAAATGCCGCAGCCGAGCAGCACCGCGTCCGCCGCCTGCTCCAGCAGATACGGCAAGCCCCGCGCGGCGATTCTGCCGTCGGCGTTCTCCTCCAACGGGAGATACACGCTCTCGGGTACGCTGCCCGCCAGAATGGGATAAATGCTCTTGGGCAGGGCGCATTTCAGCAGACCGATACCGCTGCGCAGCGCCGCCCTGCTGCTGAGCATACACGCGCCCGCCATGCCGTAGCAGCCGCAAACGCTCAGCAGGGTGCCCATGGTGCCCTTGTGCGCGCCGTCGGGACGGGGCGCCGCAGCGCGCCGTACAACGGCCTCAGACGTGCGCTCCATCATCTTTTATAGAAGAACTTGACCACCACTTCCCTGTTCAGATAGGGTTTCATGGCTTCAAGAATCGTTTCGTTGGGATTGAACACCAGCAGACATCTGCCGTATGCGGGCTTGGAAAAGACCGCGTAGGTGTTGGTTTCGGTGTCGCTCATGTTTTTCGCCGCCTCATACACCTTGCGAAAATGGTCGTCGCGGACGCTCTTATCGCCCACCTCGAGCAGCTCGATGTCCTTGATGTTGACGCGGCAGACATTCTTTCTGCGGCGGAGGGAAATCACCTTGGCGATGTCCAGCGAGTCGCCGTTCACGGCGTACTCATACTCTACCTTCTGCGAGGTAAAGACCCACCAGACGATATACAATCCCGCAATAAAGAGGAAAAATCCCACCAGCGCCATATAGAATGAAATAAACCGCGCCAGAAAAACAAAGAGCAGCGGAATAACAAACAGCAGCACCACCGCAATTATCTTGATTGCCAGATTCTTGGCGGTCTTGTCGCGCTTGACCACCTGTTCAATAAAGCCTTCCATATCACAAACTCCTTTATCATTTGCTACCGTTTATTGTAACATATTCCCAAAATTTATGCAATATTTTAAATGCCCCTTTTGAAAGAATGCCGCAGGCACAATCCATTACGCCGTGTGCCGAGGGCGCTTTCTCCCGCGCAAGCGTGACGCTTGACCCAATCCGCGTAAGCACCGTTTAGCAAAAACTTCACCTTCATGCCCGCGCAACTAACGTCGTAAGCAACTTAACCTCTAACTCCCGCGTTATAGCGCGGCGTTTAGAGAAGGCGTTGGTAAATGCACCCTATCCAAAGCCGCACTGACCGCCGAGGCACTCGGCCGGGGCACTCGGCCGACCTACTCGGGAAGAACAGCGTTCAGCAGGATACCCGCAAGGGACGCCACCGCCAGCGGAGACAGCGTCAGCTGCGCGCCGCCGATGGAAAAGCTTACCGTATTGTCGCCCAGACCGAGCGCGCACACGAGGATCACCGCCGCGATGATCAGGTTGCGGCTTTTGGTGAAGTCAACCTTGTTCTCCACCACGTTGCGCACGCCGATAGCGGCGATCATGCCGTAGAGCACAAAGGAAATGCCGCCGATGATGCAGAGCGGAATGGAGCCGATCAGACAGGAAACCATCGGGAAGAAGGAAATGCCGACCGCGAAAAGCGCCGCGATGCGGACGACCCTCGGATCATAGACCTTGGAAAGCGCCAGCACGCCCGTATTCTCGCCGTAGGTAGTGTTGGCGGGACCGCCGAACAGAGACGCCACCGCCGTCGCCAGACCGTCGCCCATCAGGGTGCGGTGCAGACCGGGATCGGCGATGAAGTTTTTGCCGACGGTGGAGCTGATGGCGCTTATGTCGCCGATATGCTCCATCATGGTCGCCAGCGAGATGGGGATGACCGCCACGATCGCCGAGGCGATCAGACCGCCGTTTGACCAGTCAACGCCGCCGAATACCGTATTGCCCCACTTGATCGGGGAACCGATAAGGCCTTCCTCGCCGAAAATATGACCCGCGGCGATGTTGCCCGCCACCTTGTTCACCGAGCTGAAATCGAAAATCGGGTTGTAGCCTGTGATGGCGCCCGTTGCGTCCGTGACGGCGCTGCCGGAAAAGAGCCACGGCACATCCTGCACCAGCGAGGGATTCGCCTGCGCGATAAAGTAGAGGATCAGTCCGACGGCGTAGGCAATGAGCAGACCGAGAACGATGGGGACGATCTTCAGCATACCCCTGCCCCAGATATTGAAGTAAATAATCACCGCGAGCGCCACGAGCGCGAGGATCCAGTTGGTGCTGCAGTTGGTAACGGCGGCAGGCGCCAGACCGAGACCGATGGCGATGATGATGGGACCCGTCACCACAGGCGGGAAAAAGCGCATGACCTTCTCCACGCCGATGGTCCTGATAATGAGCGCGAGAACCAGATAGAGAAGACCCGCACACGCCACGCCCAGACAGGCGTAGGGCAGCATGGAAGCCGGGTCGGCGCCCTTTTGCGCCATGTCCTTGACGGCGCTGTAGCCGCCGAGGAACGCGAACGACGAACCCAAAAACGCGGGAACCTTGAATTTGGTGAGCAAATGGAACAGCAGCGTCCCCAGTCCCGCCATCAGCAGGGTGGTGGAAACATCGAGCCCCGTGAGGATCGGCACCAGAATGGTGGCGCCGAACATGGCGAACATATGCTGCACGCCCAGCACGAACATCCTCGGCTTGCCCAGCACGCGCGCGTCGTATATACCGTTATGATTATCCAATGATACAACCCCTTTCCTCACGCACCGCTTATGGTGCGCGAAATACCAAATGGTTTTTTACCCAAACAAAGGCTGCCCTGAAAGGACAGCCTTTGAATCGTAATGGTATAAATTACTCGTTGATAGCGATAACAGCGCCCGAACCAACGGTTCTGCCGCCTTCACGGATAGCGAAACGCAGACCAACCTCGATAGCGATAGGAGTGATCAGCTCAACGTCCATCTCAACGTTATCGCCGGGCATGCACATCTCAACGCCCTCGGGCAGGGAGATGGTGCCGGTTACG
>ONEN01000132.1 GCA_900316815.1 uncultured Eubacteriales bacterium
ATTAACTTAACCTCTTACTCCCGCGTTATGACGCGGCGTTTAGAGAAGGCTTTGTTAATTTACACTCTATCCAAAGCCGCACTGACAGCCGAGGCACTCGGCCGCGCGAGCGTGACGCTCGATCCAATCCGCGCAAGCGTGACGCTTGACCCAATCCCCGCAACTAACGTTTAGCATTAACTTAACCTCTTACTCCCGCGTTATATAGCGGCGTTTAGAGAAGGCTTTGTTAAATACACTCTGTCCAAAGCCGCACTGACAGCCGAGGCACTCGGCCGCGCAACTGACGTTTGACAGCAGCTTTACCGTCATGCCCGCGTTATGACGCGGCGTTTAGAGAAGGCTTTGTTAAATACACTCTATCCAAAGCCGCACTGACAGCCGAGGCACTCGGCCTCTTCATGTTGGCGGAGCTTGCGTATCAGCGTATTGTATTTGGTTTTTTTCTTGATCCACTCAAGCAGCAGAGAGATACACAGGGCAGCAGCCAGCACCACTATGTACCGCAGCAGCACGGGCAGGGTGAGCAACTCATTGATCAAACGAAGAATAGCAACGTGCAGCAGCCAGATATTCGCCGAATGACTGCCAAGCAGCATCAGGAAGCGGTTGACGCCCTTGGTTTCGGACAGGACCAGCGTGCAGAACACTAACAGCGTGAGGGCAAAAAACCAGTCCGCATACAGCGAGAATATCAGACGCAATCCGAATGCCGCTATGACCGCTACCGCTGATATGATTTTAACTTTCAGCCCCTTCAGTGCGCAGAGCTTATCCAGCAAATCTGTCTGCGCCAATATTATTCCCGTGGCAAAGGACATCAGGCAGAACAATACCGTATCGACGTGCATGGTCGGAATAAACCAGCGGACGACCCACGGGACCGCCCCTATTACAATCAGCCCATACCGCAAATGCTTTCCCATTCTGTACAACAGCGGAAAGACAAGGTACAAAATAATGATCGCCGTTACAAACCAGTCGCACAGGCCTCTCAGGTTAAAGAGAGTGGAAAGCCCGAAAAAGCCGGCGATAAACCGAAGGACAGCGGCGGAATCACTGCCGAATACCTGTTGGAACCTGTCCGGGGTATAGCATTGCATTCCGAGCCGAAGCAGGAACGCTATCCAGTAAATGGAATAGAACTGAATCAGGTGCGAGAGAATGAAGCGGACGTCGCCACCTACAGAGCTACGCTTCTGGCTGTACCTTCCGTAGCTCTTTGCCAAACCGAAACCGCTCATTATGGTAAACAGCGAGACGCACACCTTTCCCCCCGTTGAAAAGAACAGCAGGATCATTTCGGGAACGTCGCGGCTGTTCCGGGCGTACCAGTTCAGGTCGATTTGGTTGTAATACAAGCTCCCCACATGATGGAGCACCATGAACAAAATGGCAAGCCCTTTGATCACCTGCGTGTGCTTCTTATCAAATTTTATGATGTTTTCCAAATAATCCACCACCTTGTACTTCACATAACTATGTATTATATCACAACATCGACGCAGATACAACCGATTGCGGCAAAACGCTTATCCCAAAGCACCAAAAGCGGCGGAAGAAAGGCTCCTTTCTTCCGCCGTCTTTCTATTCCGTAACAAAGCAAACGCGGCGCGAGGCCGACATGTTGACCGTGCCGTCGGGGTTCAGAACGGGATAATCATCCGCACAGCCCTTGGCGGCGAGATAGTATTTCAACACGGGATGCAGCTCTATACAGTATTGCATAACGGCGTACGCCCTCTCCTCGGAGAGGTTTTGGTTATACGCGCGCGAGCCGACGGTGTCGGTGTGCCCCTCAACGGTGATTTGCGTTACCTCGGTTTCACCGTTGCTGTCGAAAAGGGCTTCCATGTAAACCTCCATAAAGCTTTTGACGCTCTCTTTGCCCCCCTCGGAAAGCGCGGCGCTGTCAAAGTCGAACAGCACCGAGGCGTCCAGCGTAATGGCGCCGCGGTCGTCGGTGCTGACATGCGGGTTGTCCTCTATGAACCTTCCCAGCTTTGAATCAGCGTGCGGCGCCGTGGTGCGACGGGAACCTCCGTCCGAATCGCCGTCTGAGCTGCCGTCAGAGCTGCCGTCGTCTCCCCCGTGCAAACCGCCGCCGAAGTTGAAAAACCCGGTGCCTGTCGGCGCGGTACCGACGGAAGCCGCGGCTGTTTCCGGCACATCGGGTGAATCGTCGCCCGGGTCCGGAAATGACGAAAAAGCGAGCGCGGAAATAACCAACGCCGCAATAACCAGCACAATCATCAAATAACGCCGCACAGTCCTCTCCCCCAAAGTTTTTTGTATTGTATCATATAACAGGCAAAATTTCAACAAGGATAATCACCGAATGACGCGGAGTGCGAGCGTGACGCTCGATCCAATCCGCGCAAGCGTGACGCTTGACCCAATCCGCGCAACTGACGTTTAACAAAAACTTTACCGTTCCTGCACGCGCTCAGACGCCCCGTTAGCTAAACGCTTTTGAATAATTCATTTTATCCAAAGGGGCACTGACAGCCGGGGCACCCGGCCTCGCAAGCGTGACGCTTGACCCAATCCGCGCAACTGACGTTTAGCTGAACTTAACCTCATAATCCCGCGTTATGACGCGGCGTTTAGAGAAGGCTTTGTTAAATACACTCTGTCCAAAGCCGCACTGACAGCCGAGGCACTCGGCCGCGCAACTGACGTTTAACAAAAACTTTACCGTTCCTGCACGCGCTCAGACGCCCCGTTAGCTAAACGCTTTTGAATAATTCATTTTATCCAAAGGAGCACTGACAGCCGGGGCACCCGGCCCGAAAAAAATAAGAGCGCGTCAAACACGCACTCTTATTTTTCCGTGATATATTGATTCGCCCACGCCTCGGCGTCCGCGTTTTTGTACTGAACCATATCGATAACATACTCCGCAATGACCGCCTCGCACCTGACCGTGCCGTTGAGGCCGCAGTTAAAGATGTAGGTTTCGGTCTTATGGCCGGCGAGGTCGCCGCTGAAATCGATTGCGAGCAGGTCGGTCTCATACTCCTCGTTTTCGCTCTCTGCCTCCCCTGTTTCGGGGTGAATGGTGTAGCCGTATTCATCAAAGCAGATGACATACATCTTCAGGTGCTCCACGGTTTCGGCTCCGTTGTTCTTTACTTTAAACAGCAGGGCGTCCACACCGCCGTGCGTGGTATCCTTTACGCCGCTGTCTCCGAACTCCTCCTCAACAGAGGTCTCCGTAATGACGGCCGCCATCTGAGCGGAGCTGACGGACTCGGTTATGATATAGGAATTGGCGGGTGGCAGCTCCCTGCCGTCGGGAGCCGCTACAAGGTAATGTCCGTTTTTATTTTTCTTTTCGGTGACGACATAATCCGTTCCGCTGCCGTCGAGAGAAATGCCCACTGTCTGCTGTAACTTCGTGCCGTCCGAAAAAAGAATGTACTGTGCCGAGGACGGAACGGTAAAGGTGTAGGTGTCGCCGTTCTGCATCATGGGGTCTCCCGGCCACTTGACCAATTCTCTGTCTTCGTCCGACCAATAATATACATAAGCGGGACTGTCGTCGCCGGCAACCTTTTCCATTTTCCATTTCACGGTGCCGCTGACCGTGCCCTCGGGCGTCGCGGCGTCGCTGATTGACGGAGGCTGCTGCGTTTCTTCAACAGCGGGAATGCCTGTCGCCTTGCCGCAGCCCGCAAACATCACGGAGATCAACGCCAACAGGAGAAGCGCGGCGCCGACTCTGATGCTTTTATATTCCATATAAAAAATTCTCCTTTATTTTTCGCCGGCATAGAATACGCCGTGCGTTACCGGATAATTTCGCCAATATTTTACCACAGAGATACTGTCAAGTCAAGAAAGATAGAGAAAATAACGCAAAAAAAGCGTTAACGGAACTACCTATAGTGCTTTAAAATTTATTTTTCCCGTTTAAGGTTAATTTAAGAATAGAGCTGTACAATGCAGGTAAAGAAAGAGAAAACCGGACAATAACAGCACAGAAAGAACGGAGGAAACACCATGTTAAAGAAAATATCTGCCATCACCCTCGCCGCCCTTTTCGCGGCTTCCCTGACAGCCTGCAGCGGCGGCGCCGCATCGTCATCCGCAGGAACTGCATCCGCCGGCACTGCGGCGCAAACCGCAGCCAAGGGCAATACCACCGACAGCACTTCGAACACTGCGGTAAAGACGACCGAGGTATTCACCGAGCGCGATCTCACACAGGTTGCCGACACCTCCGGCGCCAAGGAGCTGACGCTCACCGACGGCAAGACCGTCACCGTCACCGAGGCGGGCGTCTACACCGTCAGCGGCACTGCCAAGGACGCCTCCATCATTGTGGAAGCGGCGGACGACGCCAAGGTGCAGCTGGTGCTCAGCAACGTCAACGTCACCAACAGCAGCACGCCCGTCATCTATGTCAAGAAGGCGGATAAGGTGTTCGTCACCACCGCCAAGGACACCGTCAACACGCTCACCGTGACGGGCACCTTCACCACGGACGGCGACACCAAGACCGATGCGGTCATCTTCTCCAAGGACGACCTGGTGCTCAACGGTGAGGGAACCCTGTCCGTCAGCTCTACCAGCAACGGCATTTCGGGCAAGGACGACGTCAAGGTTACGGGCGGCATCATCAATATCGACTGCACCGCCGACGCCATTGAAGCCAACGAGGACCTCTCCGTAGCGGACGGCACCATCACCATCAACACCAAGAAGGACGGCCTCCACGCCGAGGACAGCAAGGATACGACCAAGGGCAGCGTCTATATCAGCGGCGGCACCTTTACGATCAACGCCGGCAGCGACGGCATTCAGGGCACCACCACCGTTGTTATCGACGGCGGCACCTTCAACATCACCGCGGCGGAGGGCATTGAGGCCA
>ONEN01000071.1 GCA_900316815.1 uncultured Eubacteriales bacterium
CGGGCTTCATGCCGTAGAGGTTCATAAACCCCTGCTCCAGCGACACGCCGATGACGCCGAACAGCGCGTCGTGCGCCACGGGCGTATAGCCCATTGACAGCGCGGTGGTATTCATGCAGTAGAGAATCCCCGGCGCGGTATCCGCTATTGTGCCGTCAAATCCGATGATAACCAGTTTTTTCATATGCCTGCCGCCCCTTTTTGCTGAATCTGATTCCATTATACCATAAAAACAAAAAAATACAATAGCTTTTCAATTGACAATCGCCTGATAAAAGGGTAAAATTATGATGACTAAATAGTGAAAGGCTTTTTTCTATGAGCACTCCCAAAAAGAAAAAGAATATGAAGCCCCGCAGTGAACGGTACACGCTTTCAAACCACGTTGCCAATTTTTTTCTGGCGGCGGCGTTTGCCATATTCCCGCTCTTTGTCAACCTGACCTTTGACGGGAATTTTCCGTTCATTCACTTTGACAACGGCTTCATTCTCATCCGTCACAATAAATACTACTTCTTCCTCATTCTCACCGCCGCTGCGGTGATCATGGAGCTTCTTCTGCTGCTGACGCGCACCGTCGGAGAGAAACTGGAGAAGAACCCCGACAAGCGCGCCAAGCAAAAGACGGTATCCGTCACAGACCTTGCCGTGCTCTGCTTTGTCATGGCGTGCGCGCTGTCAACCGTGTTCTCGGCTCACCTCAACATGGCGCTCTACGGTGAGATCGCCGTGGGAGGCGCCACGCACGGGCGCAACAACGGCCTGATTCTCATGCTGTGCTATGCGGTGGTGTATCTGCTTCTGACGCGGTGCTGGCGCTTCAGGGAATATGTGTTCCTCGCGCTGGCGGGGTCGAGCGTTATCGTCTACCTGCTGGCGGTTCTCAACGCCTTTTACATTGATCCGCTGAACATGTTCGCGCAGTTCCGGAATGACGAGAATGTCTTTGTCAACTTTATGACCACCATCGGCAACAAGAATATGTTCTCCAGCCACATCTGCGTCACCCTGCCTGTGCTGATGACGATGTTTGTCCACACGGAAAGGCTTCGGAACAAAGTCATTTACTTTGCCACTGCCTGCATCGGTTCCATGGCGGCGGTCGTCTGCGACAGCGACTCGGTCGTGCTGGGCATGGGAGCCTTTGCAATGGTATTCCTCGTGGCGTACGCGCGCAAGCCGAAGCGGCTGCGGCAGTTTTTGCTTATGCTCACCGCCTCGCTGTGCAGCATGAAGCTGCTCGGCGTGTTCTCCGCGCTGGGCGGCGACAATCACAAGGAGATGGGCGCGGTTCTGTATTCCGTCATGCAGTCTAACCTCACCTACGCCGTCATCGCCGTTTTGGCAGCCCTGACGGTCGGGATGTATGTGCTTGACCGCAAACACCACAGGGAGACGCTTCCCCTCGCCGTGCCCATTGTGCTCGGCGCGTTCTTCGGCACGGTGGTGCTGGCAGGCGTGGGGGTTATCCTCTACTTCTCCCTCATCGACACCAAAACCGACCTCGGCAGCATGGAGCGCACCCTGCGGTTCAGCGACCGCTGGGGCACGCACCGCGGCTTTATGTGGAACAAGGCAATGGAGGCGTACGCGCAGTTCGATTTCCCCAAAAAGATGTTCGGCACCGGCCCCGACACCTTCTACTACACCTTCTCACCCTACTTTGCCGAGCTGTACGAGCGCTTTGACGACGGCTCCACCGACGCGGCGCACAATGAATACATCAACTATCTGCTCAACATCGGCGCGGTGGGACTGCTCACCTATCTTGCCTTTGTCGGCAGCGCGCTCACAAGAGCCTTTAAGGCCGCAAAGCGGAATCCGTTGGCGCTGGTGTTTGCCTCGGCAGTAGTGGCCTATCTGACGCAGGCGGTGGTCAACATCGCCCTGCCAATCGCCACGCCCCTCTTTATCATCTTTGTCTCCCTCTGCGAAGCCACCGCCCGGTCGCGTGTCGCGACACCCAATCCGCGCAACTGACGTTTTCCATAATCTTTACCGTTCATGCCCGCGCTCGTTGCCACGAGGGGGCAGAACGCGCTATCGACGTTTTGTTGCAACTTAACCGTTCATGCCCGCGCTCAGACGCGGCGTGCGCCGAGGGCGCTTTCTCCGCGCAACTGACGTTTGGCAAAAACTTGACCGTTCATGCCCGCGTTATGACGCCCCGTTAGCTAAACGTTTTGCAAAACGCACGCTATCAATAGGGGCACCGGATGCAACGTCACGTTGCCACTGACCGCCGGGGCACCCGGCTATAGTTTTCCGCTCATGGGCACATAGGGCACCACCTGTCCGCTCTGCAGCGACTTGGGCACGTCGATGATCCGCTGATTGGACGAGCCGCGGAACTGCAGGCTGATGTTGTACAGCTCCTGTACAAACTCGCCGTCCACCAGTATGTCGATCAGCGAGAGCATCTCGTCCGTATGCGCACACCGCGCGCGGCTTTCGCGCAGAAGCTCGCTGTCGAACAAATAGCCCGTGTAGCACCAGATGTTCTTCTTCGGAAAACGCGCCTTCACGCGGCGCAGAAACGGCAGCAGCGCCGCCTGATTCGCTCCTTGATTTCCTGGGTCCTGCCCTGGTTCCAGAACTGGGTGCCGATGTAGCCGGGCGCCAGCGCCGCAAGAAGCAGCTCCTCGGTTTCCGCCGTGAAGGGCTTGCCGAAGTCAAAGCGCCAGGTTTCCCGGTTGAAGCAGTTTTTGCAGTGGTGGGTGCAGCCCGATACAAACAGCGACACGCGCACCCCTTCGCCGTTGGCAATATCAAAATTCTTAATTTCACCGTAATACATTGCAACGCTCTCCTGTTAAAAAACGGAGCCTGCAAAACGTCCGCGTCAGCCTGTTCGTTTTGCAAGCTCCTTATTCTTTTGCTTATTTACCCGCCTTTGCGCCTGTTATTAAAGATGAAGCACGCGCTCCTTGATTTCCTGGGTCCTGCCCTGGTTCCAGAACTGGGTGCCGATGTAGCCGCAGGTTCTGCGCGCCACGTTCATCTTGTCCTGGTCGCGGTTATGGCAGTTGGGGCACTCCCACAAAAGCTTGCCGTCCTCTTCCACGACCTGAATCTCCCCGTCATAGCCGCACACCTGGCAGTAGTCGCTCTTGGTGTTCAGCTCGGCGTACATGATGTTCTCATAGATGAACTGCATCACCTGCAGAACCGCGGGAAGGTTGTTCTGCATGTTGGGCACCTCCACATAGCTGATGGCGCCGCCCGGAGAAAGCGCCTGGAAGCTGCTCTCGAGCTTGAGCTTGTCAAACGCCGAAATATTCTCGGTGACATGCACATGGTAGCTGTTGGTGATGTAATTGCGGTCGGTCACGCCCTTGATGATGCCGAAGCGCTTTTGCAGGCACTTGGCGAACTTGTAGGTCGTACTCTCCAGCGGCGTGCCGTAAATGCTGTAGTCAATGTTCTCCGCCGCCTTCCACTTGGCGCAATAGCTGTTGAGCTTCTTCATAATGGTCAGGCCGAGCTCTCTGCCCTCGTCCTCGGTCAGCTTCTTGCCGATGAGGCTGTAGACGCACTCCCACAGTCCCGCGTAGCCCAGCGAGATGGTGGAATAGCCGCCGTAGAGCAGCCTGTCGATGGTCTCGCCCTTTTTGAGACGCGCGAGCGCGCCGTACTGCCACAGAATGGGCGCCGCGTCGGACAGCGTGCCCTTGAGACGCTCGTGGCGCGCCTGCAGGGCGCGGTGGCAAAGCTCCATGCGCTCGTCGAAAATCTGCCAGAATTTATTCATGTCGCGGTTGGCGGACAGACCGATGTCCACCAGATTGACGGTAACGACGCCCTGGTTGAAGCGTCCGTAATATTTATGCTTGCCCGGCACATAGTTCTTGGCGTTGGCGATATTGCCCACGCCCGCGTCGGTGAAGCGGTCGGGTGTAAGGAAGCTGCGGCAGCCCATGCAGGTGTAGACGTCGCCCTTGAGCTCCAGCATCACCTTCTCGGAGATGTAGTCGGGCACCATGCGCTTGGCGGTACACTTTGCCGCCAGCTCGGTGAGGTACCAGTAGCGGCTGCCCTCGCGCACATTGTCCTCCTCCAGCACATAAATCAGCTTGGGGAACGCGGGGGTAATCCACACGCCCGCCTCGTTCTTGACGCCGATGTAGCGCTGCTTGAGGGTCTCCTCGATGATCATGGCGAGGTCCGCCTTCTGCTGCTCGTTCTCCGCCTCGTTGAGGTACATATAGACGGTGACGAACGGCGCCTGTCCGTTGGTGGTCAGCAGGGTGACGACCTGGTACTGGATGGTCTGCACGCCGCGGTTGACCTCCTTGCGGAGACGCTCCTCCACGATCTGAGAGAGCTTGTCGCCGCTGACTTCAACGCCCATCTCCTCAATTTCCAGCTCCACCTCGCGGCGGATCTTCTCGCGGGAAATCTGCACAAAGGGAGCCAGATGGGTCAGGCTGATGCTCTGGCCGCCGTACTGGTTGCTGGCGACCTGCGCGATGATCTGGGTGGCGATGTTGCAGGCGGTGGAAAAGCTGTGGGGCTTTTCAATCAGCGTGTCGCTGATGACGGTGCCGTTCTGCAGCATATCCTCGAGGTTGACGAGGTCGCAGTTGTGCATATGCTGCGCAAAATAGTCGGAATCATGGAAGTGGATCAGTCCCTGCTTGTCTGCCTCCACAATGTCGGGAGAAAGCAGCATTCTGCGCGTAAGGTCGCGGCTGACCTCGCCCGCCATGTAGTCGCGCTGCACGCTGTTGACGGTGGGGTTCTTGTTGGAGTTTTCCTGCTTTACTTCTTCGTTGTTGCACTCAATCAAAGAGAGAATGCGGTTGTCGGTGGTGTTCGCCTTGCGGATGAGCGAGCGGTTGTAGCGGTAGCGCACATAGCGGCGCGCCAGCTCAAAGGCGCCCTTCGCCATGAGCTGATCCTCTACCATGTCCTGTATCTCCTCAACGGAGACCGCGCGCTTCATTTTATTGCACTTGTATTCCACATAGTCGGCGATATCATAGATTTGCTCCTCGGTGAGGAACGGCGTGTCGGAGGAATTGTTGGCTTTTCTGACCGCGTTGATGATCTTATCAACGTTGAACATCTCCTCGGAGCCGTTGCGCTTGATAATCTTCATAGGTGAGTCCTTCCTTATTCATACGTTAATCTCAGTTAGGCTTTCATAGTCAACGGTTACGGGAACCGTGCGATTTATATTATACAGCATACCTTTGGAAAATGCAAGAGGCATTTTGCACACAAGCACAACATCTTGTGTTCTTTTAAAGAAAATAGCACACAATATGGACATATCCGCCCTGCCCGCGCCGATTCGTCAAAAAAATAACACACCCTGAAAACGCCGTTCCCATGCGCTTTTCGGGGTGCTGCGCGATTGATTCCGCCGCAGCGGAGGGAGGAAAAGCATGACAAGCAGCGCCAAAAAATTATTTTTTCCGCGCCCTGCGCCCACTATATATTGTGTGTCTGTCCCTTCCTGCCACAAGCGGAAAGCGCTGCCCGTCAGGGTCAGCGCTCCGAACGGCTGAACACACAGCCGCAGTAATTCTGGCGGTAAAGGTCAAATTCCCGCGACAGCTCAATGCTGCGCTTGTAGCCCTCGCGCTTCTTGAAATCGCTGCAGAGCCACGGCACGCCGTACTTCTCCCCCGCCTGCGCGCCGAGCTCGTTCAGCAGCGCGGCGTCCTTCAGCGGACTGATGGTGAGGGTGGTGGTGAAGCAGTCAAAGCCCAGCTCGCGCGCCTTTTTGGCGGTCGCCTCCAGCCGCAGGCGGAAGCACGCGCGGCACCGCAGACCGCCCTCCGGCTCGCGCTCCAGGCCCTTGACCGCCGCGAAAAAGTCCTCGGGGCGGTACTCGCTTTCGGTCAGCGCGACGGGGCGCGAAAATTCCTTCAGAGAAATAAACCGTTTTTCCTCGCTCAGTCGGTATTCATATTCTTTTTTAATCGAAATATTCGGGTTGTAATAATACACCGTAATATCAAAATACCGCGACAAATATTCCAGACAGTAGCTCGAACACGGCGCGCAGCACACATGCAGCAGCAGCCTGGGAACAATGCCCTGCCGCTGATTGGACGCGATGACGCGGTCAAGCTCTTTTTGATAGTTGATCTTATTCATAGGCTCACAATATACTCCAGCAGCTCCTCCGCCGTATCGGCGACAAAGGGCGCGCCCGCCTCCGTCAGTTCTTTTCTGCCGCGGAAGCCCCAGCTGACGCCCGCCACGCGGACGCCGCCGTTTCGGGCGGTGTAAACATCCACATCGCTGTCGCCCACATACAGGCACGACTCGGGCGCAACGCCGTGCAGCGCCATGATCGCCCGCAGCGACGCGCCGTCGGGCTTGCAGGGATACTGCGGCTTTTGTCCCCACGCCTCGGCAAAGGTGTGGCAGGGATAGAACTTCTGCAAGATTCTGTCCACAAATTCATCGGGCTTGTTGGAGAGCACCGCCGTCAGAATGCCGCGCGAGGCAAGCTCATGCAGCATAGCGTCGCAGCCCTCGTAGGCGGCGGTGTTGTCGTTGTAGTGGACGGCGTATTCCTCGTTGAACACGCGCACCACCGTGTCATATTTTTCAGCGTCGCCGAACGCCTCCCCCATGGCGCGCTTCACCAGCATCGCCCTGCCGTTGCCGACAAAGGAGCGGTAGCGCGCAACGGGATGCTCGGGCAGACTTGCCGCGCGCAGCCCCTTGTTGACGTTGAGCGCGAGGTCGGTGAGCGAGTTGACGAGCGTGCCGTCCAAATCAAAAATAACCATTTGTATCATCAGTGCAGCCCCTTTTCCATTTCAAGCAGGATAGCGCGGCAGGGAGCGGCCTCCAGACCGCCGAGCCTGACGGGAAAGGCGCAGAGGTCGTACTCGCCGTCGTGAATATCCTCCAGATCGAGATTTTCCAGCACCACAATGCCCGCGCGCGCCAGCTCGCGGTGAGGGCGCGCCTCGTCGAAGGGCGGCGCGATGGAATCCGCGTCGGTGCCGACCAGCACCACCTTGCTCTCCGCCAGCACGATGGCGGCGGAATGCGACAGAAAGGTATTGCCGTGGCCGCGTATGAGCAGACGGCGCCTGCAATAGGGCAGCATACGATCCAGATCGTCGCCCGTCAGAATGCCCTCCACGGTGACGACCGTACACTTGCCGTAGAACGTATTCAGGCGGATGTCGTCAACGGGGCTTCCCTCGTCCCAGAAATGCAGCGGCGCGTCGATATGCGTGCCCGCGTGGGTGCTCATGCTGACAGCGGACAGGTTGCACTCGTCCATGTCGCCCAGACGCTGCAAATAATTCACCTCGGTGGCGGGGTCTCCGTCATAGACGGGCGTCGTCAGTGTGTCGCGCGAAATATCATGAATAATCATTTCCCATTCCTCCCCTGCAATTGGTTCTATTTTAACAAAAGACGCCGCTTCTGTCAATTCATTCGGAAAAAACAAGGGCACCCCGAAAGGAGTGCCCTTAAAAATGGCTCTATTGATCGGAAGCCGAACAAAGCGCGCTGCTTATTCGTAGCAAGGCTTGCCGGTGTTGCCGATGCCCTCTGTCCACTCAGCAAGATACTTCTGGACGCAGGTAACGTCGAGAATGGAAACTCTGCCGTCGCCGTTTACATCAGCCAGCTTATCCTGGAGCTCGGTGAACTTCTCAAGCTCAACGCCTCTTCTCTGAATCAGAGTAGCGTCGTCAACCGTCACAACGCCGTCGCCGTCAACATCGCCGTAGATGCCAACGGGAGTGCCGTACTCAACGGTGACAGTGAACTTAGCGCCTTCCTTGGTAAGGAAGTCAAAATCTCTCAGGTCGAGCTGCGCCTTTACGGTGCAGATGTCGTCGGTATCGAAGGTGATGTTGTCGCCGTTGTAAACAGCGTCGGAAACAACGCCGCTCTCAGTGAACACGCCGCCGAAGTTGTGGGTCCATGCGCCGTCGAGGGTGAACTTGATCTGACGCTCAAAGCCGTCGGGAACGTTCTCGAAGGAGATTTCCCAAACGTCCTTGGCAACCTCGGTCATGAGGTTCTTCTCGTTGCCGGGCTCCCAGGCCACGCCGTTAAGCCATGCGCCTTCGCCGTTACCGGCAGCGTAAACCTTTTCGTACTTGAACTCAACATCCTTAACGATGTCGCCCTTAACATAAGCGTAGTTCTCAACGGGATCGTAAACAACAGTGAAGGTGCCTTCGCCGGTGAGCGTAAAGGTCACGTTGTTGCCGGTCTTGTCGCCGATCCACTCAGCGCCGTTCTTAACGACCTTGAGCTGTACAACATCGTAAGCCTTGGAAACGGTGTAATCCTTGGTGTAGGTGCCGTCCTCAGCCTTGCTCATGAGGTTCTCCATGTTGCCGGCGTCCCAGCCGGTGCCGAAGATCTCAGCCTCGCTGCCTGCTACCACGTAGGTATCCTCAGCGGGAGCGGTGGTCTCGGGAGCTGCGGTGGTCTCGGGAGCTGCGGTGGTCTCGGGAGCTGCAGTGGTCTCGGGAGCAGCAGTGGTCTCGGGAGCAGCAGTGGTCTCAGGAGCAGCAGTAGTCTCGGGAGCAGCAGTAGTCTCGGGAGCTGCGGTGGTGGGCTCCTCCTTGGGGAGGTTCAGTCTCTCTCTTACGAGGTCGAGGTCGGGATATTTGGTGATCTTTTCTTTCTCGATACCGGTGGCCTCGTCAACCTCGGTGGTCTTAATGAAGGTGTATCTGTAAACATCCTTCAGGGTGCCGTCGGCCTTGGTGTCGGAGCCGTCGCCCTTGGCAACATAGTGCTCGCCGGAATCGTGCTTTTCCTTATACTTCTCGACATACATGTCATAAACTTCCTGAGAAGTGGTGCCGTACCTAGGCAGGATGGGCTGAATCTTCGACCATACGAAAGCAGGCTCGTTAACGGGATTGGACAGGTATTCCTGCAGTCTGTTCGCCATCTCCAGAGACTTGGGCGCATTGCCTGCGTCCATGCCGTCAAGGTATTCGCAGAGGCTGGTAACCTTCTTCATGGACATATTCTTGCCGTTATTGGAAGCGGCATAAGTGATCTTCTGGGAGTTCGCGGTGTTTTCACGGGTGGACGCGGGCTCTGTCACGGTGTAGGTCGTGCCCAGGTAGGTGGTGTCAAAGTACAGATCGGAAGTCTGATAACCCTCGTCGTTGGGTGTGATCAGACCGGACATACCGGCGTTCGCCTTGGTAGAGAACAGAACGCCGTACTGAGCGCCTTCCTCCAACTCGCCCTTACCTGCTTCGGTAATGTCGAAGTAATAGAGGCTGTCAGCCTTGCTGTCCTTGAGCATAGAAGTGGACGGAGCCTCCCATGCGCTTTCCTTCACTTCGGTCTTGTTGCCGTACAGAGCGTAGTAGTTGCAGAAAACGTTGCAGGTGTGCTTTTTGGCGTTGTATTTTACCGAGCTGTTGGGTCCCCAGACGGAACTGGGAAACTGGAAAAATACAAGCTGATGACCTGCGTCGAGTCTCTCCTGAGCAGTCATGAACGCACCGGTGGATTCGCTGTCAACTTCTGCCGCTGACGCAACTGCCATGGTGAAGCATGAAGTGGCCATTAAACCTGAAAGTACCAGGCTAACGACCTTTGATGATTTTCTCATCGTAAAATTCCTCCTTTTTGATGATAACTCATATTTTGAGTAATTACATTATATCTCAAAAACATGTATTTTACAATACTTTTTTAGAAATTCTGTAACGAATTTTTCCGCCCACGTGTCGCGGGAGCCGGTGCCCCTTTTGAGAGAATGCAATTCACAAAACGTTTAACTAACGGGGCGCTATAACGCGTGCATGACGGTTAAGTATTTACAAAACGTTGCTTGCGCGAACTGACCGCCGGGGCACCCGGCCGCGCGTGCAACGTTTGATAATAACTTAACCGTTATTTCACGCGGTCGGACGCGGCGTTTGTCCGACGTTTTTGCTAAACCGACTTCTTAATAGCCGCACCGGATGCAACGTCACGTTGCCACTGCCCCCTCGTGGCAACGAGGGGTTGACAAGGAGGGGAATAGGGAGTAAAATTAGCTGGTAAACTAAAAAAGAGAGGGATCATCATGGAAAACACCAAAAAGACAATGGAAAAAATTGTCGCGCTCTGCAAGGGCAGAGGCTTCGTTTACCCCGGCTCCGAAATTTACGGCGGCCTCGCCAACACCTGGGACTACGGCCCGCTGGGCATGGCGCTGAAAAATAACATCAAGCAGGCATGGCTGAAAAAGTTCGTGCAGGAAAACAAATACAACGTGGGTCTCGATTCCGCCATTCTGATGAACCCGCAGACATGGGTCGCCTCGGGTCACCTCGGCGGCTTCTCCGACCCGCTGATGGACTGCAAGGAATGCAAAACCCGCCACCGCGCCGACAACCTCATTGAGGACTTCGACGGCACCAACGTCGCGGGCTGGTCCAACGAGCAGATGACCGACTATATTAAGGAAAAGGAAATTCCCTGCCCCAACTGCGGCAAGCACAATTTCACCGACATCCGTCAGTTCAACCTGATGTTCAAAACCTTCCAGGGCGTCACCGAGGACAGCAAGAGCGAGCTGTATCTGCGCCCCGAAACCGCGCAGGGCATTTTCGTCAACTTTGCCAGCATCCAGCGCACCACCCGCAAAAAGATTCCCTTCGGCGTAGCGCAGGTGGGCAAGTCCTTCCGCAACGAGATCACCCCCGGCAACTTCATTTTCCGCGTGCGCGAGTTTGAGCAGATGGAGCTGGAGTTCTTCTGCAAGCCCGGCACCGACCTCGAGTGGTTCGACTACTGGCGCAGCTTCTGCCGCGACTTCCTCTA
>ONEN01000065.1 GCA_900316815.1 uncultured Eubacteriales bacterium
GATCCGCGATATCCTCAACCTTGCCGCCGAAAGCCTTGACGGAGACGAGCTCGACCGCAGCTTTGTGGACAGGTTCATCAAGCAGATACTCGTCTATCCTCAAGAAAATGGAATGCGTCTCGAAATCGAGCTGAACGCGGGCGGCAAAGTCGTCAAAAACCTCATAAAAGCTGTGGGTTGTACGGGACAAACGTCTAAAAAGATGATTGAGTCCTACGAGAACAGCATGAAGTAAGACGAAACCGGCGGAACAGCTGTATCAGGGTGTGCCTTGATACGGCTGTTTTGTTTTAAACCTGTAATGGTTTGCGCTGCTCTAAAAAGCGAAAATTCGCGCCGCTCAGGGCTTTGCAGGCGTTCTTTCGTGCTCTCTCAATGGTTTTTTGTTGATATTTTATAAAAAATACACGAAATATTCGTGGGGAAATTTTTCAATTTGCTTGAAATTCACAGAATTTTTTGGTATGATATATGGTAGAAAGCTATAAGATAGGTAAATTGCGGAGTTTTCCGTGCGAAAGGGGAGTTGTACAGATGAACTACACCTTTAACGACGGTCGCAGTGAGATCGTCCGCTTCTGCGACGGCGACAGCGTACGCGCCTTTGACTACTTCGGCGCGCATCCCGGGGAGCGCGACGGCGTTCCCGGCGTGATGTTCCGCGTCTGGGCGCCCAATGCCAGGAATGTGGCCGTCGCGGGCGACTTCAATAACTGGGACAAGAACGCCCACTTTATGGAAAAGCGCGAGGGCGGCGCGTGGGAGCTTTTCATTCCCAAGGCTGCGCCGGGACAGAGCTACCAGTACAGCGTGGAGACCCCCGCTTCGGAGCGCGTCACCAAGTCCGATCCCTTTGCCTTTTTCGCGCAGGTGCGTCCGCACACTGCCTCCATCGTCTACGACCTGGGCGGTTATCAGTGGAACGACGGCGAGTGGCTTGAGCGCCGCGCTCATGCCGATTCCCTGAGACAGCCCGTTAACATTTATGAGGTGCACCTCGGCTCGTGGAAGCGCGCTGCCGACGGCGGCTTTATGAACTACCGCCGCCTTGCCGACGAGCTTGCCGACTATGTGACCGACATGCACTACACCCATGTGCAGCTCATGCCCATCATGGAATTTCCCTTTGACGGCAGCTGGGGCTACCAGACCACCGGCTATTTTGCCGCCACCTCGCGTTTCGGCGAGCCGAAGGAGTTTATGTATCTGGTGGACAGGCTGCATCAGGCGGGCATCGGCGTGATTGTGGACTGGGTGCCCTCCAACTTTCCCAAGGACGAGTTCGCCCTCTCTAAATTCGACGGCACCGCGCTCTTTGAAAACGAGGATCCCAAGCTGGGCGAGCGCCCCTCGTGGGACACCTGCCTCTTTAACTTTGAGCGTCCCGAGGTGCTCAGCTTTCTCGTTTCCTGCGCCAACTTCTGGTTTGACGTGTACCATCTTGACGGCCTGCGCGTAGGCGCGCTGTCGTCCATGCTCTATCTCGACTACGGCAAGTCCGCGGGCGAGTGGGAGCCGAACCGCTTCGGCGGCAAGGAGAATCTGGAAGCGATCGATTTTGTCAAACGGCTCAACACCGCCGTCCATATGCTCCATCCCGATGTGCTGATGTTCGCGGAGGAAAACACCTCCTGGTCGAAAATCACGCACAAGATCGAGGAGGGCGGCATGGGCTTTGATTACAAGTGGAACCGCGGCTGGATGAACGACATGCTCAACTACATGACGCTCGACCCCCAGTGGCGCCCGTTCAATCACGACAACCTTACCTACAGCTTCTTCTACGCCTTCTCCGAGCACTTCCTGCTGCCCCTCTCGCACGACGAGGTCTCCAAGGGCAAGGGCACGCTTTTGTCGCGTATGCCCGGCAACGAGAACGACAAGTTTGCCGACCTGCGGGCGTTCTTCACCTATATGTACGCCCATCCGGGCAAAAAGCTGCTCTTTATGGGCACCGAAACGGGTCAGGTCATCGAGTGGGACTACCGCATTCCCGTTTTCTGGAATTTGCTGGAGGAGGATAAGAACCGCCAGCTGCAGCACTTTTTCCGCAGTCTGAACCTGTTCTATCTGGAGAACCGCCCCTTCTTCGAGCGCGACACCAGCTGGAAGGGCTTTGACTGGATCCACCACGACGACTACACCAATTCGGTCATCGCCTTCAAGCGCACCGACGACAGCGACGACGAGATCATCGCCGTCTGCAACTTCCGTCCGATCCAGCACGCGAAATACTTTATCGGCGTGCCGAAGAACGCGGTTTACGCGGAGGTGTTCAGCTCCGACCGCAGGGAGTTCGGCGGCTCGGGCGTTGACAACGGCAGCGAGATACGTCCCGTTCCCATGAAGATTCACGGCTGCAACCAGGGCTTGTCCCTCACGCTGCCGCCGATGAGCGTTATCTATTTAAAATGCGTCGGAACGTAAGGCGGAAATATATTACACTAAGCCAACATTATTGGAAACAATGAAACTATAAATAAGTAAACGGAGGTTTTTGCATGCAAATGTTCCCAAAAAAGGAAGTAGTAGCGATGCTGCTTGCAGGCGGACAGGGCTCCCGACTGGGCGTGCTTACCAAAAAGCTCGCTAAGCCCGCCGTTCCGTTCGGCGGCAAATACCGCATTATCGACTTCCCGCTCTCAAACTGTGTCAATTCAGGCATTGAGGCTGTGGGCATTCTCACCCAGTATCAGCCGCTGATTCTCAACGAGTATATCGGCAACGGCCAGCCGTGGGATCTCGACGGAATGCACTCGGGCGTCAACTGCCTCAGCCCCTACCAGGCAATCAAGGGCGCTGATTGGTATTCGGGCACCGCTAACGCTATTTTCCAGAATATCAACTACATCGAGCGCTATGATCCCGACTATGTGGTCATTCTCTCGGGCGACCATATCTATAAGATGGACTACAACAAGATGCTCGAGTTCCACAAGGAAAAGAACGCCGCCTGCACCATCGCGGTCATCGACGTGCCGCTGTCAGAGGCGTCCCGCTTCGGCATTCTCAATACCTATGAGGACGGCGCTATCTACGAATTTGACGAGAAGCCCGCTCATCCCAAGAGCACCAACGCCTCCATGGGTATTTACATCTTCAGCTGGAAGGAGCTGCGCAAGTACCTCACCGAGGACGACGCCAAGGAAGGCTCCGGCCACGATTTCGGCAAGGACGTGCTTCCCGCCATGCTCAACGCGGGCGAGCGCATGTTTGCCTATCCCTTCGAGGGCTACTGGAAGGACGTGGGAACCATCGACAGCCTCTGGGAGGCGAACATGGATCTGCTCGATCCCAAGGTTACCCTTGACCTGAAGGACATCTATTCGCGCAATCCCATGATGCCGCCTCACTATGTATCTCCCGAAGCCCACATCCAGAACTCTCTGGTGGCGGACGGCTGCGAGGTGGAAGGCAGCCTGGAATTCTCTATTCTGTTCTCGGGCGTCACCGTCGGCAAGGGCGCGACCATCAACTCCTCCATCATCATGCCCGGCGCGGTGATTGAGGACGGCGCGACCGTGCAGTTTGCCATCGTGGCGGAAAACACCGTGATCGGCAAGAACGCCAAGATCGGTCAGCGCCCCGAAGAGGTAGAGAACCGCGACAACTGGGGTATTGCCGTTATCGGCGAAAATACCCGCATCGGCGACGGCGTGGTTATCAAGGCAAAAGAAATGATCGACACTGAAACGGAGGTATCAGCTCAATGAGAAGTAATGATGTATTAGGCTTCATTTTCGCGGGTACGCTCGACGAAAAAATTCCTGAGCTTGCAGCTTCCCGCACCACCGCCAGCATTCCCGTCGGCGGCAAATACAGAGTCATTGACTTTGTGCTTTCCAACATGTCCAACGCGGGCATTAACAACGTGGGCATCGTTGCCAAGAGCAACTTCCTCTCGCTGACAGACCACGTCGGCTCGGGCAGCGCCTACGACCTTTCCAAGAGAAGAAGCAGCCTTACCCTGCTTACTCCCTACGGCGGCAAATCCTTTGGCAGCTATGTGGAGACCATTTATAATATGCACGGCTATCTGGAAAACTGCCGTGAGGAATATGTGATGCTGTCTCCGGGCAACGTCATCTGCAATTTTGATTACACCGAGCTGTTCGACTTCCATTCCAAGAAGAACGCCGATATGACCCTGATCTATAAGACCCATGTGGTGCCCGGCGGCTATGACCGTCCCATTACCGTTGACGTTGCGGAGGACGGCAGGGTGGAGCAGGTATTTGTCAAGCCCAGCGCGACCGACGAGGTTGTGAACCAGGTATTCGGTTCCGTCCTGATAAAGAAGGAGATCCTCATTGAGGAGATCCGCAAGGCACTCAGCCTCAACCGGCTCGACATCAAGCGCCTGATTCAGGAAGCGGTCGGCAGAATGAATGTCTACGCTTTCGAGAACACGGGCTACACCGCCGCTATCAGCTCCATCAACGATTACTTCAACTTCAACATGGATCTCATGAAGAAGGAAGTGCGCGACGAGCTGTTCAATCCCAAGCACCCCATCTACACCAAGGTTCGCGACGACGCTCCCTCCAAGTACGGCTTAAAGAGCAGCGTGAAGAATTCCATCATCGCGCAGGGCTGCGTGATTGACGGCGAGGTGGAGAACTGCGTTATCTCAAAGGGCGTTTACGTCGGCGAGGGCGCAAAGCTTTCCAACTGCATCGTGATGCAGGACACCAAAATCGGCAAGGATACCAATTTGAATTATGTTATCATCGATAAGGACGTTACCATCAAGGACGAGCGTTCTCTGATGGGCTTCGAGTCCTATCCGATCTACATAGCAAAAAAATCCATAGTTTAATTAATCAATAATACTTATAGGAGGATATACCCATGAGAATTTTATACTGTGCTTCTGAGGCTAATCCTTTCTGCGGCAGCGGCGGTCTCGCCGATGTGGCAGGCAGCCTTCCGCACACCCTGTGCAGAAAGGGTCAGGATTGCCGTATCGTGGTTCCGCTCTATGGCACCATTTCTCAGGATCTCAAAAACCAGATGAACTTCATCACCAACTTTACGGTTCCGGTGGCTTGGAGACATCAGTATTGCGGTCTGTTCTGGGCGCGCTGGAACGACTGCACCTACTACTTCATTGACAACGAGTACTACTTCAAGCGCGGCACTCTCTACGGTCACTATGACGACGCGGAGCGCTTTGCGTTCTTCTCGCGCGCGATTCTCGAGATGCTGCCCTATATCGACTTCCATCCCGATATCATTCACGCCAACGACTGGCAGACCGCCCTCGTTCCCGTGTACTACTACCTCTTCTATTCGCACAGACCTTGGTACTACAACATCAAGAGCCTGTTCACCATCCACAACATCCAGTACCAGGGCGAGTACGGCTGGGAGGTCAACACCGAGTGCGTCGGTATTCCCGCCAGCGAGTGCCACATCCTGGAGATGAACGGCAAGCTCAACATGATGAAGGGCGCCATTGAAACCTCTACCCGCGTTTCCACCGTATCTCCCAGCTACGCTGCCGAGATCAAGGATCCGTGGTACAGCTGGGGTCTCCATGCCGACTATCAGATCTACTGCAACTACACCAAGGAGGATATGAGCGGTAAGGGCGAGTGCAAGCGCAGACTGCAGGAGCGCCTCACCCTCGAGGTCAACTGGAGCATTCCGCTGGTGGCTATGGTTACCCGTCTGGTTGCGCACAAGGGTCTGGATCTGGTGAGAATGGGTCTGGAAGAGCTGATGAACACCGAGAACATGCAGTTTGTCATCCTCGGCTCAGGCGACAAGGAATATGAGGACTTCTTCAATCATATGCAGGCGAAGTATCCCGGCAGACTCATCTTCTGCCACGGCTTCGTTCCCGAGCTCGCAAGAAAGATTTACTCCGGTGCGGATATCTTCCTCATGCCTTCCGCGCAGGAGCCCTGCGGTTTGGCGCAGATGATCGCCCTCCGCTACGGCACCATTCCCGTAGTCCGCGAGGTTGGCGGCCTGAAGGACTCCGTTTTCGATTCTGCCGACAACTACGGCAACGGCTTTACCTTTAAAAACTACTACACCGCCGACATGCAGCACGCTGTACGCCGTGCGCTTTGGGGTATTCAGGACAACCAGGGCTGGCATCAGCTCATGTGGCGCGCCATGATGAGCGACAACAGCTGGGAGCGTTCCGCGCAGGACTATATCAACGTCTACAGCGATACCCTCAACTGGGCGTAACGGCATAGGACGCACGCTGTGCGACGGCTCTGTTAAACCCGACACAAAGGGCGCAAATCGTTTGGTTTGCGCCCTGCTTTTTTAGGAGGAGGCTACATATGAAAACCATCTTCAGGGCAATCGCTGTTATGCTTGTGCTGGCGTTCACGGCGTCGGTGTTCGCGGCTTGCGGCAGTCATACGGAAAGCGCCGCAGGCAGTGAAGGCAGTGAGACCCGCGCCGCGACGATCTCCGAAGCGGGTTCGAGGGCTACCGCTGACGAGAGCACTGCATCGGAAGCGCGGAGGATTGACTATTCCAAGCCTGACATCACGATCGAGGACGGCGACTACGCGGCGATGGAGGGCTTAGCCAAAGAGCTGCAGGTAGGTAAAAACCAAGGCAAGGTTGTCAAGGTGACAGGCATCAGCACCCGCTCCCGGTACGGCGTGAAGGGTTCCGTGCTGGAGGATAACGGCGAGGGAAGGAGAATCGGCACCGCCTATACCATTATCGGCGCGGATTCTTTGGAGGCATATCCTGAGAATGACGCCAAGGTGGAATTAACAGGCGTCGTCAGGCCGGAGGAAAACGGAATCAGCTGCTGCATCGAGGTTCCCCGTGACAAAATCAGGACGGTGACCGAATAAAGCATACAGCATACAAACAACTACACTGTGAAGAAACCGCGTGACCGGCTGTCGGGACAGGGCAGCCGTTCCTATCGCGGTTTTTCTTATTGGGAGCCTGTTTTATCGTGATGATAAAAAAGTTTTGAAAGCTCCGTTTTTTGTCCCTGTTTTGTCACAGTCGGTCTGCTATACTTTAGTCACAGTCAAGGGAACAAACCCGCTGAGAACAGAGAATAACCTTGGGGAGGAACAGTCCAATGTACAGATTACTTACCATACTTGCCATCGTCGCTGTCGCGGCAGCCGCCGCCGTCACTATGACCGCTTGCGGCGGAAAAAATACCTCCAATCAGTCTGCCACAGCGGCTGCCACCACTGTCCCCGCACTGACAACCGTCAGTGCGCAGGGCAGCGGGGAATATAACACCGTTGCGCCGTATGACGGCGGCAGCCAAAGCAATCAAAACAGCAAAAGCGGTCAAAGCGGTCAAAGCGGTGAAAAGCCGCAGAGCGCTCCGGGCGCACAGAGCAGCCGCGGTGATGCGGAGGAATACAACACCGTCGCGCCCTATCAGGAGGGCGGCAGCGAGAACAGCAAAGGCGACGGGGAATACAACACTGTCGCGCCCTATCAGGACGGCGGACAGGCAGATGAAGAAGAATATAACACCGTAGCACCCTACGAGGGATAATGAAGGAGGTACGACAATGTTAGTTAAAATGTTACTTCTTGCCGCAGCAGCGGCTACCGTGACCACCGCCGCAACAGCGGTTGCTTCCAAGGCGGCTCCCGCCAAAAAAGCAGGGCACGCGGCAGCGCTCCCCGTGTCCGTACCCGAAAACGGGGGCGCGACCCAAAGCGATTTATCCGAAAGATTCGATAAGGACTATTTCGATAAGAACTATTTAGAGCAGGACTATATGTTTATCTAGCGAAGGGCTCCCGTTGGGGAGTCTTTTGCTTTGCCTGACGTCGTTTGACAACGGCGCCTCGCGGCATTATAATAGTGGAAAAGGGAGGTGCCGTTATGGACATTACCGACAAGCGGATAGACGGCGGCAAGCCGTTCGACTGGGGCAGGGCTTCCGTTGATTACGCGCGCTACCGCGATATTTATCCGCCGCTGTTTTATGAAAAAATACTCGCGCGCGGTCTGTGTCAGAACGGTCAGCGCGTGCTTGATTTAGGAACGGGCACGGGCGTGCTGCCGCGCCATTTATATGCTTACGGCGCAAGGTGGACGGGCACGGATATTTCACGGGAGCAGATTGAGCAGGCGAAAAGGCTGTCCGTCGGCATGGATATCGCGTATGAAGCGCTGCCTGCGGAGGAAATCAACTTTCCCGACGGTTCCTTTGAGGTGATAACCGCCTGCCAGTGCTTTTGGTATTTTGACCATGAGCGGCTGCTGCCCAAGCTTCGCCGCCTGCTGACAGCGGACGGCAGGCTGCTGGTGCTCTATATGGCTTGGCTGCCTGCGGAGGACGCAATAGCGGCTGAGAGCGAGCGGCTGGTGCTGCGCTACCATCCCCGATGGAACGGCGCGGGCGAGACCTTTCATCCGATAGAGGTTCCGCCGTGTTACGAAAAATATTTTGAAACGGTTTATCACGAGGAATATCGGTTGAAGGTGCCCTTTACGCGCGAGAGCTGGCACGGCAGGATGAAGGCTTGCCGCGGCGTGGGCGCGTCGCTGTCGGCACAGGAAATCGCAGACTGGGAGCGCGAGCACCGCACGCTGCTGCGCCGCATCGCGCCGCCGTCCTTTGAGGTACAGCATTACGCGGCGCTGGTTGAATTGAAAAAAACTGAATAAAAAACATCCCTTCGGCAATACTCTCAATAGAATATTGTCGGAGGGATTTTATGCAATACGGAAAAGTGGAAATCTGCGGTGTGAATACCTCGCGGCTGCGCCTGCTCAGCGAGGAGCAGAAGCGCGCGCTGCTGCAAACCATCCGCAACGGCACGCCCGCCGAGCGCAAGCGCGCGAGGGATGAAATGATCAACGGCAACCTGCGGCTGGTGCTGTCGGTGATCCAGCGGTTCGTGGGCAGGGGAGAGAATCCCGACGACCTCTTTCAGGTGGGCGTCATCGGGCTGATCAAGGCGATCGACAATTTTGACCCGCGTCTCGACGTCCGCTTTTCCACCTACGGGGTGCCGATGATCATCGGTGAGATTCGCCGCTATCTGCGCGACAACAACGCCGTGCGCGTCTCGCGCTCCATGCGCGACACCGCCTACCGCGCCATGCAGATCAAGGAGCAGCTCACCGCGCGCAACAACCGCGAGCCGACCGTGGAGGAGATCGCGCGGATGATGGATGTGCCCAAGGAAACCGTGGTGCTGGCGCTTGAGGCGGTGGTGGAGCCTGTGTCGCTCTATGAGCCGGTTTTTACCGACGGCAGCGACACGGTCTATGTGATGGATCAGATCGGCGACAAAAGCGACGACAGCACATGGCTGGAGGAGCTTTCGCTCAAGGAGGCGATCGCGGGGCTGAGCGACCGCGAAAAGCGTATCCTTACCCTGCGGTTTTTCCGCGGCAAAACGCAGATGGAGGTGGCGTCGGAAATCGGCATCTCGCAGGCGCAGGTGAGCCGCATAGAAAAAAACGCGCTGAACAGCATCAAGAAGAACCTGTAGCGCGTTTGAGTATTCTACTATTCTTATCGGTTGTTGACGGTCTCGGGATAGAGGTCGTGGTGCGACAGCCGCTCCCAAGCCAGCTCCTCATACTTCGTGCCGGGCATACCGTAGTTGCAGTAGGGGTCGATGGAAATGCCGCCGCGCGGCAGGAACTTGCCCCACACCTCAATATATTTCGGCTCCATCAGGCGGATTAAATCCTTCATAATGATGTTTACGCAATCCTCGTGAAAATCGCCGTGATTGCGGAAGCTGAACAGATAGAGCTTGAGCGACTTGCTCTCCACCATGCGTTCGGCGGGAATGTAGGAAATGTAGATAGTGGCGAAGTCAGGCTGTCCCGTGATGGGGCAAAGGCCGGTAAATTCGGGACAGTTGAACTTGACAAAGTAGTCGTTATCGGGGTGCTTGTTGGGAAAGGTCTCGAGCACCGCGGGATCGTAGTCAAACGAATAGGGCACGCTGCGGTTGCCCAGCAGCGTCAGTCCGTCCTTTTCTCTCATGGCGTTTCTCCTTTCAGCAGCGGGTCGGTCACGCCGTTGGCTTCAAATGCCGCCATGCGGTCGCGGCAGGTGCCGCATACGCCGCAGGGCTTGCCGCCGCCCTCGTAGCAGCTCCAGGTGAGCGCGTAGGGTGCGCCGAGCGCCAGTCCCTGCGCCACAACCTGCGCCTTGTTTTGGTTGATGAAGGGAGCGGTCACGCGCAGAGCGCCGCCGCTGCCCAGCTCGATGGCGCGGTTCATGCTCTCGTTGAATGCCTCGCTGCAATCGGGATAGGCGTTGCCTGCCGCGTCGTCGCGGTGGGCGCCGTAGAAGATTTCCTCACAGCCGCGCGAGAGCGCCACGCTCGCCGCGCAGGAGAGGAACAGGCCGTTGCGGAACGGCACATAGGTGGAAACGGGCGCGCCGTTTGTTTTCTTCAACTGCTCGTCATAGCTTTCGGTCGGGATAGCCTGATCGGAGCCGCTGAGCAGCGAACAGTTGCTGCCCTCAAAGACAGCGGCGAGATCGAGCGTCTGAAGCCTGACGCCGTAATAGTCGGCGACGTCGCGCGCCGCCTGCAGCTCGCGGCTGTGCTTCTGTCCGTAGCTGACGGAGAGCGCGGTCACATTTTCCGCGCCGTAGCGTTCTACCGCGATGGCAAGGCAGGTGGTGCTGTCCACGCCGCCGCTGCAAAGTACCAGTGCTTTCATCGGCTTATCCCTCCGTAATCAGTTTTTGCAGATCCGCGTTGTCGCGGAACTGTCCCCTGAAGGTAGTGGTGACGGTTTTTGCGGAAGCGTTGCGGATGCCGCGCGCCGTCATGCAGCTGTGGCAGCCGCTGATGACAACGCCCACATCGGGCGTGCCCGCCGCCTCGCTGATGATCTCGCTGATATCGCTGCCCAGCCGCTCCTGCAGTTGCAGGCGCTTGGCAGCCATGTCGCAGATACGGGCGATTTTGCTCAGACCGAGCACCCTGCCGCGCGGTATATAGGCGACGTTGACGTGCATGTCGTACATCATAGCCAGATGGTGCTCGCAGTAGCTGAATACGGTGATGTCCTTCATCACCACGGCGCTGCTGACGTCGCCGCTGCTCTCGGCGGAAAAGGTCTTGCCGAACATTTTCGCGATATCGTGGTTGGAATAGGCGACGCCCTCCAGCACCTCTTCCAGCATGGCGGCGACGCGCGCGGGCGTTTCCCGCAGCCCTTCGCGTTCGGGATCCTCGCCGATAGCTTTGAGCAGACCTTCTATATGAAATTTAATGGCTTCGGTATCCATGGTTACACACCTCTTTTTTCGGGAGACCAGATAAATTTGTGCAGTTGCAGCTGCAGGCGCGTTTTGATCATATCGTTATCGATCATAAACCGCACCATATCGGCGGGGTTGATTTTGCCGTATACGGGGCTAAGGTACACATGGCAGCGGCTTTCCAGCTGATAGCGTTCGATGATCTCGCGGGCGCGCTCCAAATCGGTCAGGCTGCCCGCCACAAACTTGACGGTGTCGTGCTTGCCGAGCAGGCGGAAGTTGTCGCGCCGCATGGCTGCCTCCATGCCGCTGCCGGGGAGCTTGTAATCCATGGTGAACACGGGGCGCCGCTCCGCCTTGGCAAGGCTGTCCAGCTGCATACTGCCGTTGGTTTCTATCTCTACGCGGTTTCCCTGCGCAAGCAGCAGCTCCACCAGCTCGTTGAGCTCGTCCTGCAGCAGCGGCTCGCCTCCCGTGAGCGTGACGTTGGCGACATGCTTGTCCGCTACCCAGTTCGCCAGCCGCTCGGGGGTGTACTCCATAGCGTGGGCTTCGCTGCGGTTCGCCCACTTGGTGTCGCAGTAGGAGCAGCCGAGGTTGCAGCCCCTGAAACGGATAAACGCCGCCAGCTCGCCCGCGTGCGCTCCCTCTCCGTTAATACTCACAAATCGTTCCACTACAGACAGCATGGTCAGTCCTCCTCATACACAGCACAGTTTTCGGGCGTCTCATATACGGCGACGCGTCTGACAGGCAGGCGCTGCGCCAGCTCTTGATAGAAATAGGCGGCAAAGTGTTCGGCGGTGGGGCGCAGGGGAAACGCCGTCAGCGAAAAGCCCTCCGCCTCAAGCGCCGAGAGCGTTGCGTCGCGCAGGCTTCCGCTCTCGTAAATCAGGGTGTGATCAAATCGGTCGGCAAGATTGCGCACCGCTTTCTTGAGGTCGGCAAAGTCGATGACCATGCCGCGCTGTTCGCCCGACGCGGTCAGCGTGTCGCTGCCGACGGTGACCTCCACCCGCCAGGTGTGACCGTGCAGGTTGGCGCACTTGCCGTTGTAGCCCCTGAGAAAGTGGGCGCTGTCGAAGGTCGCTTCGGTTTTGAGAAGATACATAACGTCACTCCAAAAAAATAATGCGTCCGCAGCAAGGCAGACGCATCCTGAATTCCCGAAAAAAAGGCGCTGTTATGCGCAAGCCCTGGTTTTGTTTATAGACAGGATGGCGCAAACGAACTGTCTTAGGCTATTCTAGCACAGGAGAACCGTTTTGTAAAGGGGATTCTTTTGCGGTTTTCCGATACTATTTGACCCTTGCGGCGCGTGCCGAGGGGCGCAAAGGGCGCTCCCCGGCGTTGTTCGACTTACTGCGCGGTGCAGGGCACGAAGCTCTGACAGTCGGTGCACTGCTTCTGTGACGGGTCCGTTTCGTGGGTGCCCACGCGGATGGATTCCAGCGAGCAGTAGTTTTTGTCCCTGTGATGGTTGCGGCAGCTTGTCACGTTGCAGATAATGCAGTGGTTGGCGTAGTTCTGATTGGTCATGTTTATCACCTCGTTAACAGTATGGGCAGAAACGCGCGGATTATACCGCACCTCTTTCCTTTTTCTCCGTAAACTGTAGCGAGGTGATAGAAGATGAACATGGTCGGCTGTGTCATTCTGGTGGTGCTGGCGGTGATCGGCGCGGCGGCGGTGACGCGCGAGCTTGCGCTGCGGCTGTTCTGCGGCAGGGAGGAAGCGACGGTGCTGCTGGTTACGCATATCAAGGACGGGGAAAATATAGAGCTTGCGCTTCGCAGCGCGCTGGCAAGGCGGCGCTGGTGGGGCAGAGGAGCGGAGGGCGTCGTCTGTCTGGACTGTCCGCTGGATGAGCGGACGCGCAGAATCTGCGAGAGCATTTGCCGCGATTACGGCTTTCATTCCCTGATGACCAAGGAAGAATTTGTAAAATCACTTGATTAATGCGGTAGATTTAGAGTATAATATAGGGTAGATTTTTATTCGAGGTGCCGCATATGCCTGAAAACCTGCTCCAACTGGAGGGCAATGTAGAAAATATAGTCTATCGGAACGAGGAGAACGGCTACACCGCTCTCGAAATAGCCGACGGTGAGGATGTGATCACCGCCGTCGGCTCCATGCCTCCTGTTACGGCAGGCGATAAGGTCGTCCTGACGGGCGATTTCACGGAGCATAAAATCTACGGCAGACAGTTTGCGGCGCGCACCTGTGAAATATGCCGCCCCTCCGAGAGCGCGGATATCCTGCGCTACCTGTCCTCGGGCGCGATCAAGGGCATTGGCCCCTCAACGGCGCAGCGGCTGGTCAGGGAATTCGGCGACAGCACGCTCGAGGTGATGGAAACGCAGCCCGAGCGCGTGGCGCTGCTCAGGGGCATTTCCACCGAAAAGGCGCTCGACTTTGCGGCGCAGCTCAAAACGAACGCGGGCATCCGCACGCTGATGCTCTATCTGGGCGAATACGGCATTTCCAACACCGTCGCCATCCGCATATTCAACGTGTTCGGGGCGCAGAGCGTGGAGCGCATCCGCGAGAATCCCTACTGTCTTTGTCAGGGAGGGCTGGGCGTGCCGTTCGAGCGCGCGGATTTCATCGCCAAGCGCGAGCAGCTGGAGCACGACAGCGAGGTGCGCGTCTGCGCGGGACTGAGTTATGTGCTGCGCCACAACGAGGGCGGCGGCCATACCTGTTTGCCGAAGGACAAGCTGACGCAGGTGGCGGCGGACTTTCTCGGCGTGCCGCACGAACGCGCGGCGGAGTGCCTGGAGCAGATGCTTTTTGACCGTTCACTGATCGGCGATACCGTCGGCGGCAGGGACTTTGTGTTTACGCAGCAGCAGCACCTCAACGAGCTGTATATCGCCTCGCGCATCAGGATGATGCTGTCCTTTCCCGCAGAGCCGGAAAAAAATGTGGAAGAGGCGGTGGAGGAGCACGCTCAACGCCATTATCCGCATTTTAAAGAGCAGGGGCAAAAAGGTGCTTCTCGCCGCGCCCACGGGACGCGCGGCGCAGCGCATGAGCGAGCTGACGGGCGACGAGGCAAAGACCCTGCACCGCCTGCTCGGTGTGAACTGGGACAGAAACGAAAACCCCGTTTTTCAGAAGAACGAGCAGAACCAACTCAAATGCGACGCGCTGATCATCGACGAGGTGTCGATGGTGGACAGCTTTATCTTTGCCAGCGTCATGCGCGCCCTGCCGCTTGGCTGCCGCCTGATTCTGGTGGGCGATTCCGACCAGCTTCCCTCCGTGGGAGCGGGCAACGTGCTGGGCGACCTGATCGAAAGCGGGCTGCTGCCCGTGGTGCGGCTGAATGAAATATTCCGCCAGGCGCAGCAGAGCCTGATCGTCACCAACGCGCATAAAATCGTCAACGGTCAGATGCCCGTGCTGAACCGCTCGGACGGCGATTTCTTTTTCCTGTTCCGCAGCGACAGGCACGAGGCCGCCAAGGTGATTTGCGACCTCTGCCAGACGCGCCTTCCCAACGCCTACGGGTATTCGCCGTTTGAGAATATCCAGGTGCTGTCTCCCTCCAAAAAGGGCGATTTAGGCACTGCGGAGCTGAACGAGCGCCTGCAGGAGCGGCTGAATCCGCCCTCTGAGGATAAGGCGGAGGTGACCATCGGCGGCAAAACCTTCCGCGAGGGCGACAAGGTGATGCAGGTCAAAAACAACTACGACATCCGCTGGTTCCGCGAAAACGGGGAAACGGGCGAGGGCGTGTTCAACGGCGACATCGGCGTTATCGAAAAGATAGACAAGCGCAACAAGGTCATCCGCGTGCAGTTCGACGACAAGAGCGCGTCGCTTGGCTTTGACGCGTGCGGCGACCTCGATTTTTCCTACGCCGTGACCGTACATAAAAGCCAGGGAAATGAATTTGACGCGGTGATCATTCCGATGTTTTCGGGACCGCCGCAGCTTTATTACCGCAATTTGCTCTACACCGCCGTCACCCGCGCCAAAAAGACGCTGATTCTCATCGGCGTGCCTCAGACGGTGGAATACATGGTCAATAACAACCGCCAGACAAAGCGCTACACCGCGCTCAAAGAATTTCTGACGCGCGGCGAGAGTCTTTATTGAGGAGTTAAACATATGAATATTGCAATCGACCTGGGTTCGGACAGAACCCGCGTATATATAGAAAACCGGGGAAAGGTGCTGGACGAGGCGAGCGTTATCACCTACGACGTGGATACCCACGAGATTTTCGCGGTGGGCGACGAGGCGTACGCCATGATCGGCAAAACGCCCGTCGGCATCCGCGCCGCGCATCCGCTGGACGGAGGCGTAATCGCGCAGTCCGATTTGGTGGAGGACATGGTGGACATCCTGCTCAGCGAGGTGTGCACCGTCAAGATTTCGAATCCGCGCGTGGTGACCGCCATTCCGTGCGAGCTGACCGAGGTGGAGAAGCGCGCGGTGGTCAACGCCGTGAGCACCTTCGGCGCGCGCAGGGTGTATCTGATTGAGACCCCGAAGGCGGCGGCGCTGGGCTGCGGCATCGACATCACCTCGCCGCACGGCGTATTTATCGCCGACATCGGCAGCGGCACGGCGGATATCGCCGTGCTGTCGCTGGGCGGCATGTCCGTTTCCAAGAGCGTGAAAAAGGCGGGCAGCGCCATGGACGAGGAGATCGTCAAATACATCCGCAAGCAGTACGGGCTGATCATCGGCACCAACATGGCGGAGGCGTGCAAAAAGGCAGTGGGCTGTGTGGCGCCGCCTGCGCCGCCGCAGACCTTCCGCGTCAAGGGGCGCGACGCCGTGAGCGGACTGCCGCGCTATGTGGACGTCGGCGGCGAGGAGATCATGGGCGCTGTGGCGGAAATCGCGAACAATATCGCGACGGCGATCCGTGACGTGCTGGAGCGGACGCCGCCCGAGCTGATCAGCGACATTTACACCGACGGCATTATTCTCACGGGCGGACTGGCTAAGCTGCAGGGCTTTGCGCGTCTGGTGGGAGCGGCTACCAAGCTCAGGGTGCGCGTGCACAAGTACGCCCCCGACTGTGTGATCATGGGCTGCGGAAAAGCTATCGGCTACATCGACCGCGCTCCCGCGCAGGGCGTTTCGCCGCTGCTGACGGCATATTGATGCAGGGTGCCCCTGCGGTCAATGCGGCTTTGGAAAAGTCGGTTTGACAAAACGTCGGACAAACGCCGCGTCCTAACGCGGGCACGAGTGGTTAAGTTGCTTACAAACGTTAGTTGCGCGGAGAAAGCGCCCTCGGCGCACGCGTGCTATTCATTCCTGAATCAATGGTTTCCGTTATCGACAGCTTTGTAAGGATTCTCAGGCGTCGGCACAGGAATGAATAGCCGCTTTGCGGCATGAATTTACTGCGTAATGAATGGTGCCTGCGGCACATGAATAGCCGCTTTGAGGCATGATGGCAGCTGTTCCGTCGCCAAAACAGATTTCCGAGCATACTAAATTGAGGGCTTGACATTTTCGGCTATGTGTATTATAATAGCTGAGGTGTAAGGCTTTTTTCTTTACACCACTCTCACAGGGAGAGGCGTCATATGGAAAAAAACATCGAGGTTTCCCTGCTGCTGGATTTTTACGGCGAGCTGCTCAGACCCGCCGTGCGGCAGGCGATTGACCTTTACTACAACGACGACCTGTCGCTCGCCGAGGTGGCGCAGCAGTGCGGCATCACCCGTCAGGGCGTGCGCGACAGCGTCAAGCGCGGCGAGGCGCAGCTGTTTGCCTATGAGGAAAAGCTGGGGCTGATGCGCCGCTTCCGCGAGGTGGAGAGCGGACTCGACAGGATATCGGCTCTCGCAGACGCCATCGCGGCACACACATCCGACAACGACATCGCCGCTCTGGCAGCGCAGATCCGGGCGCTGGCGGGCGGTCTGAAAGAATAGAGGTTGTTTATGGCTTTTGAAGGACTTTCCGAAAAGCTCAGCAGAGCGTTTAAAAGGCTGAAAAACAAGGGCAAGCTCAGCGAAGCGGACGTAAAGGAGGCAATGCGCGAGGTGCGCCTTGCGCTGCTTGAGGCGGACGTTAACTACAAGGTTGCCAAGGAATTTACCGCAAAGGTGACCGAGCGCGCCGTCGGTCAGGACGTAATGGAGAGCCTGACCCCCGCGCAGATGGTTATCAAAATCGTCAACGAGGAGCTTACCTCGCTGATGGGCGGCGAGAACGAGCGGCTGGAATTTGCCTCCAAGCCCCCTACCGTCATCATGATGTGCGGCTTGCAGGGCTCCGGTAAAACCACCCACTCCGCCAAGCTGGCAAAAATGCTCAGAGAGCAGCACAACCGCCGTCCGCTGCTGGTCGCGTGCGACATCTACCGTCCCGCCGCTATCGACCAGTTGAAGGTGGTGGGTGAAAAGGCGGGCGTGCCGGTGTTTGAAATGGGCACCGAGAATCCCGTCAAAATCGCAAAGAAGGCGATCAAGCACGCCAAGGACTACGGCAACGACGTGGTCATTCTCGATACCGCAGGCCGTTTGCATATTGATGAAAAGCTCATGAAGGAGCTGGAGAACATCAAGGCGGAGGTCAATCCCGACGAGATTCTGCTGGTCATTGACTCCATGACCGGTCAGGACGCGGTCAACGTCGCCAAGAGCTTCAACGAGCTGCTGGAGGTGACGGGCGTCATCCTCACCAAGCTCGACGGCGATACCCGCGGCGGCGCGGCGCTGTCGGTCAAGGCGGTCAC
>ONEN01000033.1 GCA_900316815.1 uncultured Eubacteriales bacterium
TCTCCACCAGAAACGCGATTTTGGTACATTTACCGGAATCGCATTTTTTCTTTAAAAGCCGCATAAACACTGGGTTTTTCGCAACTTTGCCGCTGTCTGCGTGTTAAGAGAAAACAGACAAAAAGACAAATATCTGACAATTATTCTGATTATTTAGAAAAATTCTGGACACAAAAATGGACATATTGGACACAAGGACTTGATTTTTTCCAAGTTCAGTCCTATTATTAAATTGAGAGGTGTTTAGAAATGGCAGAGCCGAAAAAATTACCGAGCGGAAGTTGGAGGATCAGAATTTGCTATCTTGACGAAAAAGGAAAGCAAGTTAGAAAATCTTTCACAGCGGAAACCAAGCAAGAAGCCCGACATATGGCGGACGTATTCATGACCGAGCGCAAGCACAACAAAAAGATTGAGAACAAAACGATCAAGCAGTTTGCGGACTATTATATAGAAAATCGGTCAAATGTTCTATCGCCTACCACCATAACAGGCTACAAGAGCATACTAAAAAACTTTCCAAAGAATTTGCTTGAAACAAGAATAGGTTTATTGACTCACGAGGACTATCAAGCCGCAATCAATCAATATTCGGTTGGGAGAAGCCCTAAAACCGTTAAATCGGCTCACCAGTTTTTGAATAAGGTTTTAACTGATATACCCTTTTGTCTCTGTCTGTGACCGACGCGGAGGGGCATGAGGTCCGGCTCGACGGCAATATCTTCGAAATATGAAGCATTCCGCGCATTTCAGCAGTTCGGGTCTGCATCTGAAGAGCCTGACCTATGACCTCACCGACGAGCATACCTACGGCAATCCGTACTGGAGCTGGGCTTACGACTTCAGCTCCGCCGTGGCGAGCTTCCCCTGTACCGACAAGCGCTGTCATCACAGGGAGTCCGTACAAGCGGCTGTGACGGGTGAAAAGGTGCTGGCACTCTCCACCTCCACAGAGGATGAAGCGCAGAACAAGCAAACCGAAAAACTGCAAAACGCGGTAAAGGCGCTGTATTGGTACCGGCAGGCAGCCTGCAGCTATTTTAATTGACGGAGGACGAAGCTTAAGAGACTAAGCCCGCACTTCCGGGAAATCCAAACCAAGCCCGTATCAGGGGGCGCGGCAAGTGAATCGCTATCGCCGCGCGAACGAATCCATAACAATATTAACTGAATGTGCAGCACCGCCTGATTCGGAAAGAGTCAGGCGGTTATTTTTCGTTACACAAGCGGTTACACCGCAAAGGCGCATGAACAGTGGATTTATTCCCTCTTGTAACCATGTAACCGTAACTTAGAAGAAAAAAGAATAAATAAAGAGAAGGGAACAGACAGATAAAATAAAAAGTTTCCGAGCGTCGGTTACAGGTTACGGTTACATCAATCCGGCAATAGCTCACGGACAAGCCATAAAAGCTGACAAAAATTTCAAACTCAGCCTTTTACAACCGTTGAAAAATCAGATAAGGCTTTCCTTTGTGGGGAGCCTTGTTTTTTTGGCAGCGGCACGCTGCACCCGGTGCGGCTTTGGAGCGCATATTGCAACAATCTTCCCCAAACGCTGCATTTGAACGCGGGATTAGGCGGTTAAGTTGCTGCTAAAACGTTAGTTGCGCGGAGTGATTGTCGGCTCAGCCGACCGCGACACGCAACAGGGCGCTCCGCCAAAAGCGGAGCGCCCTTTATATTTTACTCTATGTGATTGTTAATGTAACCACCGAATGACTTATTCAGCGGGCTCCAGAGTAGAGAGCTGCTTGAGGTGCGCGTACTTCTGCTCGGCGTTCTTTTCTGCCTCTGCAAAGAGCTTTTCTGCTCTCTCGGGGAACGCACGGGTGAGCGCGTTGTAACGAACCTCGCCCATGATGAAGTCGCGGTAGGAAGCGGTGGGCGCCTTGCTGTCGAGCTGGAAGGGATTCTTGCCCTCTGCCGCCAGTCTGGGATCATAACGGAAGTTGTTCCAGTAGCCGGCGTCAACTGCCTTCTTCTCCTCGAGCTGCGCAATGCCCATGCCGCCCTTGATGCCGTGGTTGATGCAGGGAGCGTAGCAGATAACCAGCGAAGGTCCGTTGTAGCTTTCAGCCTCAACAAGCGCCTTGAGTACCTGGTTGTTGTCAGCGCCCATAGCAACCTGTGCGGTGTATACATAGCCGTAGCTCATTGCGATAGCCGCAAGGTCTTTCTTCTTAACAGCCTTACCTGCTGCAGCGAACTGCGCAACAGAGCCGATAGGAGTCGCCTTGGAGGACTGTCCGCCGGTGTTGGAGTAAACCTCGGTGTCGAATACGAGGATGTTCACATTCTCGCCGGAAGCGATAACGTGATCCAGACCGCCGAAGCCGATATCATAAGCCCAGCCGTCGCCGCCGAAGATCCACATGGACTTCTTGGCAAGCTCGGAGGAAGTGGAGTCGGTGATGGTGTCGAGGTAGCCTTGGCACGCAGCCTTGAGCTCTTCGCTGTCGGTTGCTTCCTTGATGTCAGCCACATAACCCGCCAGTCTTGCGCGGATAGCGTTCTGACCGAGAGCCATGCCCAGACCGAACTCGGCGTTGTCCTCGAACAGGGAGTTCTGCCATGCGGGGCCGTAGCCCTTCTTGTTGGTGGTGTAAGGAGTTGCCGGTGCGGAAGCGCCCCAGATGGAGGAGCAGCCGGTGGCGTTGGCGATGAACATTCTGTCGCCGAAGAGCTGGGTAACGAGCTTCGCATAGGGAGTCTCGCCGCAGCCTGCGCATGCGCCGGAGAACTCGAGCAAGGGCTGCTTGAACTGGCTGCCCTTAACGGTGGTGAACTTGAACTTCTCGGCGACCTCGGGCTTCTCGTCAATGGTCATACCGTAATCGAATACGACCTGAGTAGCTCTCTGGGTGTCGATGGGCTTCATAACGAGCGCCTTCTCGCCCTTCTTGCCCGGGCAGACCTGAGCGCAGGCGCCGCAGCCGGTGCAGTCGAGGGTGGAAACGGTCATTGCGAACTGCAGCTCCTTGATGCCGATCATCGGGATGGTCTTTGTGCCTTCGGGAGCGGCGGCAGCCTCGTCGGCGGTCAGCGCGACGGGACGGATAACAGCGTGCGGGCAAACGATGGCGCAGCGGTTACACTGGATACAATTCTGAGCCTGCCACTCGGGAACGTCAACGGCGATGCCGCGCTTCTCGAACGCGGAGGAACCGTTGGGGCAGGTGCCGTCGATGTGATCGGCGAACGCGGAAACGGGCAGCTTGTTGCCCTTGTAGGCGTTGACGGGCTTGAGGATGCCGTTGACATACTCAACCAGAGCGCCCTCGCCGGCAGCCTTGTCGGCAACAGCGTCGTCTGCGGAGTTCGCCCACTCGGCGGGAATCTCTACCTTCTTAACATCTTCCATACCGCGGTCGATAGCAGCATAGTTCATGTCTACGATAGCCTGACCCTTCTTCATGTAGGACTTCTTGGCAGCGTCCTTCATGTAGGCCTTTGCTTCCTCGGCGGGGATGATGTCGGCGATCTTGAAGAACGCGGACTGCAGAACGGTGTTAACGCGGCCGCCCAGACCGATTTCCTTACCGATCTTGATAGCGTCGATGGTGTAGAAGTTGATGTTTCTCTCAGCCAGAATCTTCTTCATCTGACCGGGCAGACGCTTGGTGAGCTCGTCCACATCCCATGCGCAGTTGAGCAGGAAGGAACCGCCCTCTTTGAGGTCTTCAACGATCTCATACTTGTCAACGTAGGAGGGGTTGTGGCAGGCAACAAAGTCAGCCTTGGAGATGTAGTAGGTGGACTTGATGGGAGTCTTGCCGAAGCGCAGGTGGGAAACAGTCAGACCGCCCGACTTCTTGGAGTCGTAAGCGAAGTAGCCCTGCGCGTACATGTCGGTGTGGTCGCCGATGATCTTAATGGAGTTCTTGTTGGCGCCAACCGTACCGTCTGCGCCGAGACCCCAGAACTTACAGCTGTGGGTGCCTGCGGGAGTGGTGTCGGGATTCTCCGCAACGGGGAGAGAAAGGTTGGTAACGTCGTCAACAATACCGATGGTGAATTTTCTCTTGGGAGCGTCGCTCTCGGCGTTTCTGTAAACCGCGATCACGTCGCCGGGGGTGGTGTCCTTGGAGCCGAGGCCGTATCTGCCCGCGTAAACCTTTACGCCCGCAAACTTGGAATCATTGATGGCAGCCAGAACATCCAGATAGAGGGGCTCGCCGATGGAGCCGGGCTCTTTGGTTCTGTCCAGAACAGACAGAGTCTTAACCGTGTCGGGCAGCTCGTTAACGAGGTACTCGCCAACGAACGGACGGTACAGTCTGACCTTCAGAAGGCCGACCTTCTCGCCTGCAGCGTTGAGGTAGTCAACAACCTCCTCCGCGCAGTCGCAGACGGAACCCATAGCAACGATTACGTGCTCGGCGTCAGCCGCGCCGTAGTAGTTGAAGGGCTTGTAGTTGGTGCCGATCTTCTCGTTCACCTTGTTCATGTATTCGATTACAACCTCGGGAACCTTGTCGTAGTAGGGGTTGCACGCCTCTCTTGCCTGGAAGAAGATATCGTCGTTCTGCGCGGTACCTCTGGTAACGGGGTGCTCGGGGTTCAGAGAACGGCGGCGGAATTCCTCAACAGCGTCCCAGTCAAGCATGTCGGCGAGATCCTCATAGTCCCACGCCTCGATCTTCTGAACCTCGTGAGAGGTGCGGAAGCCGTCGAAGAAGTGCAGGAAGGGAACTCTGCCCTTGATGGCGGTCAGGTGAGCCACAGCGGTCAGGTCCATACATTCCTGGGGATTGTTGGAGCACAGCATCGCATAACCTGTCTGACGGCAGGCATAAACGTCGGAGTGGTCGCCGAAGATGGAAAGCGCGTGGCTGGTCAGCGCACGGGCGGAAACGTGGATAACGCTCGGCAGCAGCTCACCTGCCATTTTGTACATGTTGGGGATCATCAGGAGCAAGCCCTGAGAAGCGGTATAGGTGGTGGTCAGAGCGCCCGCGGCGAGTGAGCCGTGAACAGCACCCGAAGCGCCGCCCTCAGACTGCATCTCGGTTACCTGAACTTCTCTTCCGAACAGGTTTTTCTGTCCCGCAGCCGAAAACTTATCGGTCAGGTCAGCCATAACGGAAGAAGGGGTGATGGGGTAGATAGCAGCAACGTCTGTAAACGCGTAGGAAACGTGAGCGACAGCGCTGTTACCGTCCATGGTTTTCATTTTTCTTGCCATTGGAAATCGTCCTCCTTTTAATTGAAACGGCAAAAGAAAAACAATTGCCGTCTGTATAGTCTGATACACAATATATCACTCTAGATTGTACCACTTTTAGGGTAATTTGTAAAGTGGTTTTGTATATTTTATCAATACTTCGCACCAATTAACCATACGGCAATCCGTTCCTGCCGCCTTTTTCATGCGGGTTCCAAACGCGGGACGGTACCGAAACAGCCTGTTCCGCATGAATTGCGGCAAAGCGGCATAACATCCGCAAAAATCCTTGTACATTCGCGGGCGGTATGTTATAATCTAAGCAGAAAGAATCAGGAACAGGAGAAGGAAGCTATGGCATTTTCTCAGGACAAAATCCGCAATTTCAGTATCATTGCGCACATCGACCACGGCAAGAGCACCCTCGCCGACCGCATTCTCGAAATGACCAACTCGGTATCGGCGCGCGACATGGAGGCGCAGCTCCTCGACGATATGGAGCTGGAGCGCGAGCGCGGCATCACCATCAAGGCGCGCGCTGTCAGCGTTATTTACAACGCCGACGACGGCGAGCAGTATTTATTTAACCTGATCGACACGCCCGGTCACGTTGACTTCAACTACGAGGTTTCGCGTTCGCTCGCCGCCTGCGAGGGCGCGATCCTGGTGGTGGACGCGTCGCAGGGCATAGAGGCGCAGACGCTTGCCAACACCTATCTGGCGGTGGACAGCGGGCTGGAAATCGTGCCGGTCGTCAATAAAATCGACCTCCCCGGCGCCGACCCCGACCGCGTTATCACCGAAATAGAGGACATCATCGGCATTCCCGCCGAGGACGCGCCGCAGATTTCCGCCAAGGCGGGCATTAACATCCACGCCGTCCTCGAAAAAATCGTCAGCGATATCCCCGCTCCCACGGGCGACGCCGACGCGCCGCTGCGCGCGCTGATTTTCGACAGCTACTACGACAGCTACAAGGGCGTCATTATTTATGTGCGCCTCAAGGAAGGACAGATTCACCCCGGCGACGAGTTTAAACTTATGGCGACGGGCAGTGTGTTCAACGTGGTGGAGTGCGGCCTTATGCACGCCACCCAAATGGAGAAAACCGACGGGCTTTACGCGGGCGAGGTCGGCTACATTGCCGGCTCCATCAAGACCCTCGCGGACGCGAAGGTGGGCGACACCGTCACCCTGGCGAATAATCCCGCCGCCGAGCCGCTTCCCGGCTACAGAGAGGCGCAGCCGATGGTATTCTGCGGTATTTATCCCGTGGACGGCGCGAAGTACGGCGACCTGAAGGACGCGCTGGAAAAGCTGCAGCTCAACGACGCGGCGCTCAGCTTTGATCCCGAGACCTCCGTCGCGCTCGGCTTCGGCTTCCGCTGCGGCTTCCTCGGACTGCTGCACATGGAGATCATCCAGGAGCGCCTGGAGCGCGAGTATTTGCTCGACCTCATCACCACGGCGCCCAGCGTTATCTATAAAATCCACCGCACAGACGGCACGGTGGAGAACATCGACAATCCCACCAACTATCCCGACCCCTCGCTGATTCAGATGGCGGAGGAGCCCGTGACCGACGCGCACATCTACACGCCTAAGGAATATGTGGGCAACATCATGGACTTGTGCCAGGACAGGCGCGGCACCTTTGCAGACATGCAGTATATCGACGCGGACAGGGTAGACTTGCACTATGTGCTGCCGCTTGCGGAGATCATCTATGATTTCTTCGACACGCTGAAAAGCCGCACGCGCGGCTACGCGTCGTTTGACTATGAGCTGAAGGGCTATGTTCCCAGCGAGCTGGTGAAGCTGGACATCATGCTCAACGGCGAGGTAGTGGACGCGCTGAGCTTTATCATTCACAAGGACAAGGCATACCCCAGAGCGCGCAAGATGGCGGAGAAGCTCAAGGAGAAGATTCCGCGCCAGCTCTTTGAGGTGCCGATACAGGCGTGCATCGGCGGCAAGATCATCGCGCGCGAGACCGTAAAGGCAATGCGCAAGGACGTTCTCGCCAAGTGCTACGGCGGCGACATCACCCGAAAGAAGAAGCTCCTCGAAAAGCAGAAGGAAGGCAAAAAGCGTATGCGCCAGCTCGGTACCGTAGAGGTTCCCCAGGAAGCCTTCATGGCCGTCCTGAAGCTGGACACCGACTAGCCGGGTGCCCCGGCGGTCAGTGCCCCTTTGGACAAAGTGCATTTTGCAAAACGTTTAGCTAACGGGGCGTCCGAACGCGTGCATGATGGTAAAGTTGCTGTCAAACGTCAGTTGCGCGGATTGGGTCGAGCGTCACGCTCGCGCGGATTGATTGTCGGCTCAGCCGACCGTCACGCTCGCGCGGCAACGACCGTGACAATACTATGCGATTCTGTTTTATGAAGACAATTATTTACGGCTTATAAAAAATCGGTCGGGAAGACAGGCTTGTGAAAACAAACCTGTCTTCCCGACTCGTTGCCACGAGGGGGCAATCCGGCAACGTGACGTTGCATCCAATCTGCGCTATCGGCGTATGGCAGCAACTTTATCTCATGCTCCCGCGCTATAACGCGGCGTTTGTCCGACGTTTCCGAACTGCCGCTCTGTCCAAAGCCGCACTGAGAGCAGCGGCACGCTGCTGTCTATTGATATTAAAACGCTGTTCTGCGCTTGGTCTGTTCCCTTACGGCGTTGAACTTCCACACGCGGGTGTTGACCTCGATGACGCCCGTGCCGCAGTAGTCGCAGAACTTCTGACCGAGGTTCTTTATGGGAGCGCCGCAGTTGGGGCAGGTCAGTCCCAGTCCCTCGCCATAGACGCCCATCTTGTCGGCGTCCTGCAGGTAGATCAGGTCGATTTCGTAGAGCGTTTGCAGCTTGTTGTCCTTGTCGCCGTTGATCACCTTGCCGTTTTCGTCCTCGAGATAGGCGTAAAGCCCCACGGCGGTGTTGAAGGTGATGACCACCTCGCCGCCCGTTTTGCGGTAGCGCCCGATCTCGCAGGCATGAACCACAGGCTCCAGATAATACTGCGTCCGGCGGTTCTGCTCCAGGTTCTCGATGATTTCGAGAATGTGGTTTTTAAGGGTGGGCGTTATCTCCTCGGGGAGCGTGTCGGCGGAGCGGGTGGCAATGGCGTTGAGATAGCCGCGCAGCACGGTCTTTGCCTTGTTGCGGTAGAGGTCAAGGTCAAAGTCGGGAAAGTCGCGCAGAATTTCGGGCCCGTAGATGCCTGTCATGGACTGCACCGAGCGCGGCGTTTCGCTCAGCTTGCGCTTCTGCTCCCTGTAGCCCTCCATGATATTGTCGGTGCCGAACGCCTGACGCGAAAATTTGGAAATTTTTGATTTGATAAAGAAGCCCGTTCCCACAATGGCGACGAGCAGCCCCGCGATGACGGCGAGGGGAATGATGATCGCTTGCATAGTGATTCTCCGCAGCAACAGAAACCGACAGCGTCGGATGTTTATTCGTTTTCCCTGATTTGAATGCCCAGCACGTCCAGGCTCTCCTGATCGACAGGCGACGGACAGGCGGACATCAGCTCGCCCGCGTTCTGCACCTTGGGGAAGGCGGTGACGTCGCGTAGGCTGTCCGCGCCGCAGAGCAGCATGGTCACGCGATCCAAACCGATTCCCATTCCGCCGTGGGGCGGTGCGCCGTACTTGTACGCCTCCACCAGAAAGCCGAACTTCGCCTCGATCTCCTCGTCGGTCAGCTTGAGCGCGCGGAACATCTTCTGCTGCAGCTCGTAGTCGGTAATGCGCATGGAGCCGCTGCTCAGCTCAACGCCGTTGAGGGTGAGGTCATACGCCTTGGCGATGACCTTGGAGGGGTCGGTGTCGAGATATTGAATACATTCCTCCTTGGGCATGGTGAAGGGATGGTGCATGGCGACCCACTCGCCGCTCTCCTCGTCCTTCTCGAAGAACGGGAAGTCCACGATCCAGAGGAATTTGAACGTGTCGGGGATGATATCCAGCCGCTTGGCGACGGTCAGACGCAGCGCGCCGAGGGTGGAGAGAACGGTGCTGTTCTTGTCGGCGACAATCAGGATCACGTCGCCCTTTTCGGCGCCGAGGCGCTCGTAGACGGCGCGCAGCTCGTCCTCGGTCATAAACTTCTTGAAGGAAGCGTTCGGCTCGTCCACCCAGCGCACATAGGCAAGACCCTTGGCGCCGATGCCCTTGGCGTATTCGGTGAGCTTGTCGATCTCCTTGCGGGTGTAGACCTTGGCGGCGTTCTTGGCGACGATAGCGCGCACAGAGCCGCCGTTTTCAATCGCGCCCGTAAATACGCCGAAGCCGCAGTCCTTCACCAGATCGGAGATGTCCTGAATTTTCATGTCAAAGCGGATGTCGGGCTTGTCGGAGCCGTAGGTGTTCATCGCCTCGGCGTAGCTCATACGCGCGAACGGCGTGGGCAGGTCAACGTTCATAACGTCCTTGAACAGACGGCGGAACAGCCCCTCGTTGATTTCGAGGATATCCTCCACGTCTACAAAGCTCAGCTCCATATCGATCTGGGTGAACTCGGGCTGACGGTCGGCGCGCAGGTCCTCGTCGCGGAAGCAGCGTGCCAGCTGGATGTAGCGGTCAAAGCCCGACAGCATGAGAAGCTGCTTGTAAATCTGCGGCGACTGGGGCAGGGCGTAGAACTTGCCGTGATGGATACGCGAGGGAACCAGGTAGTCGCGCGCGCCCTCGGGGGTGGATTTGATCATCATCGGGGTTTCGATTTCGATGAAGCCGTTCTCGGCAAAATAGTCGCGCGCCGTCTTGGCAATCTTGCTGCGCAGCATCAGATTGCGCTGCAGGGGACGGCGGCGCAGGTCGAGATAGCGGTATTTCAGGCGCAGCTCCTCGTTGGTGTTCAGCTCGTCCACAATCTCAAACGGCGGCGTCTGCGCCCCGGAAAGCACGCGCAGGTCGGTCACGACAACTTCCACATCGCCCGTAGGGATGTCGGGATTCTTGGCGCTGCGCTCGCAGACCGTTCCCTTAGCTGCCAGCACGAACTCGCTGCGGCAGGCAAACGCCTTGCTGAAAATGTCGCGGTCGGTGGTGTCGTTAAAGGCGAGCTGCACAATACCCGTGCGGTCGCGCAGGTCGATAAAAATAAGCTGACCGAGGTCGCGCGCGCGCTGTACCCAGCCGCATACGGTGACCTCTCTGCCGACGTCGGAGACGCGCAGGTCTCCGCAGTAGTCGGTGCGCTTTAAGCCTGTCATAAATTCTGCCATGATTGATTACTCCTCGTTGTTTTTTACTTTATAGGAAGCTTATCTTCCCGCCGTTGATGAACCCGTTGAAAGATGAACGTTTCCGTAGGCGGGAGAGAGCGCCCACCGGCGCTTTTTTACAAAGGGCGCCGTCTGAGCGCCCTGTATGTATCGTATAGTACAATTTACATATTAATGGTATATATCAACACAGCGTCACAGCTCGGCGAACGCCGCGTTGCTCGTGAGGCTCAGCACGGAGAATTTCTCCGCAAAGCTCTCGTCAAGCAGCAGCTCCGTCTGCTCGCCGCTGCCCATGTTCTTGACCTTCGCCTTGTTTTCGGCGATCTCGTTGTCGCCGAGCACCACGGAAAACCGCGCGTTGATCTTGTCGGCGTATTTCATCTGGGCGCGGAGACCTCTGCCCACCACGTCGGTTTCGGCTGTCAGACCGCACTCGCGCACCTGACGCAGCAGCGAAAACGCCTTTTCCCCGGCGGCAGCTCCCATGGTGGCGATATAGAGGGCGCACGGCTCGGGCTGCGGTATCTCCACGCCCTGCGCGTCCATCACCATGAGAATACGCTCCAGTCCCATGGCAAAGCCGAGGGAGGGCATGTGCCTGCCGCCCAGCTCCTCGATCAGCCCGTCATAGCGGCCGCCGCCGCAGACGGTGCCCTGAGCGCCGATGCAGTCGGTGACGAACTCAAAGACGGTCTTGGTGTAATAGTCAAGTCCGCGCACGATGGTGGGGTTGACGGTGTAGCTGACCCCGGCGCAGTCGAGATAGCGCTTTACCTCGGTGAAGTGCGCCTCGCACTCCTCGCAGAGATAGTCGGTGATGCGGGGCGCGCCCTCGGCGATTTTGTGATCCTCGGGGCTTTTGCAGTCGAGCAGGCGCATGGGGTTTTTCTCCAAGCGCGACAGGCAGGTTTCGCAGAGCTGCTCTTTGTACTGCGTAAAATAGTCGCGGAGCGCCTGATTGTAGCGCGCGCGGCAGTCGGGGCAGCCGATGGAATTAAGCTCCAGGCGCACGTCGGTGAGTCCCAGACGGGTGAGCACGGACTGCGCCAGACAAATGATTTCGGCGTCGGCTACGGGCGACTGCGTGCCGTATTCCTCGATGCCGAACTGGTGAAATTCTCTCAGACGTCCCGCCTGCGGCTTTTCGTAGCGGTAGCAGGACACAAAGTAGCTTGCCTTGATGGGGAGACCTTCGTTGTCGAGCGCGTGCTCCAGTACGGCGCGCGCGGCGCCCGCCGTTCCCTCGGGGCGCAGGGTGACGCTCTCGCCGCCCTTGGTGTCGAAGGTGTACATTTCTTTCTGCACCACGTCGGTCGTCTGTCCCACGCCGCGCGCGAACAGCTCGGTGTGCTCAAATACAGGGGTGCGGATTTCGCGGAAGCCGTAGGCGCGGCTCTCCTCGCGCATGATGTTTTCAATGAACTGCCAACGGTAGCTCTGACGCGGCAGCACGTCCTCTGTTCCTTTGATTTTCCTGGTGATTAAAGCCATACTCTTTCCTCCAAACGTTATACGGCATTATTATACAACAATGTGCCCCCAAGTGCAAGAGTAAACTTTATTTTCAATTCTCGATTCGGCATGGTAATCTGCGTTGGTTTGTGATATAATAAAGGGCGACAGGAGAAATAACAGGAGGGGTGACGGAATGGCACAGAAAACGGGGCGTTCCAACAGATGGTTCCTCATCGGGTCTTACGGGCTGCTGGCGGTTGTAATCATCTTGATGACGGTGCTGACAGTGTGTACGCAGAACAAAAACAACGTCGGCGAGGAGGCGTGCATCATCGGCGCGTTCTCGGTGGACGGCGGCGAGTGGGAGAACAAGGACGACGACACGCTGCAAAACAACCACTTCAATACGGTGCGCGTGCGCGGACACCTGTCCAAAATGCCGCAGCCGCGCGAGTACCTGATATTTCAGGTGAGCAACGCGTGGCTGGAGGTGTTTGCCAACGGCAGCCGGATCGCCGACAACAGACGCGGGGACGACACCTTTCTGCCTGACACGGCGGGCAACTCCATCACCTACATATCCTACGACAAGCTGCCCGGGGACGGCGCCATCGAGGTGGTGCTGACGCGCGAGCCGACGGTGATCGCGACGGGCGGTCTGGACGATATCATCATGACCTATGTGGGCGAGAAGGAAGCGCTGCACAACCGCCTGATCGACCGTCTGCCGCTGGCGGCGCTCTGTCTGCTGTTGAGCTGCTCGGGACTGTTCTCCTTTGCCATAGCGGGCTTTGTCATGGGCGGTGTGGATTACCGCTATCTCAGCTTTGCCGCGGCGGCGTTCTTCGGCGGACTCTACCTGCTCACCGACGCTATCTATCAATATCTGCCGCTGCTGATCAATCACCCCGCCGTCTGCATGATCGCGGATCAATCGGTGTCCTACGCGTTTCTGGCGGCGGTGCTGCTGTATGTGCGCGCCTGCTTCCGCCGCAGCTCGCACCGCATGGCGGCGGAGGTCATGGCGATCATCATTATCGCGCTCAGCGGCGCGGCGCTGGGGCTGCAGCTGGCAGACCTCGTTACGCTGTATCAGTTCGGCTTCTTCTTTGACGTGACGTTCATCATCTGCTGTGCGGTGCTCAGCATTCTGCTTATCCGCGAGGCAAAGGAGAACGAGGACGCGAAGTATGTGCTGCTGTCGTGGATTCCCATCGGACTGGCGATCCTGTTCGTCATTCTCAACGCGTGGCTCAAGCTCACCGACGAGCGCGTGCCCATGGCGATCGGCATCAGCCTGACGCTGCTCTATCAGATCATGCGGCTGGTGCTCGCGCTGCGCGCGCGCTATTACGCCAATCTGGAGTACGAGCACATGCAGAAGGAGCTTTACGAGGCGCGCGTGGCGATCATGGTCAGCCAGATACAGCCGCATTTCCTCTATAATTCGCTGACGTCCATCGCCATGATGTGTACCAAAGACCCCAAGCGCGCGCGGACGGCGACCATCAACTTCGCCGATTACCTGCGCGGCAACATGAATTCCCTCAAGGAGCGCAACCCCGTACCGTTCAGGCAGGAGCTGGCGCACCTGAAAAAATACCTCATGCTGGAGGAAATGCGCTTCGGCGACATGCTGCACATCGAATATGACATTCAGTGCGACAGCTTTTTGATTCCCCGGCTGAGCGTGCAGCCGCTGGTGGAAAACGCCGTCAAGCACGGCGTTGGCATGAAGGAGGACGGCGGCACCGTGACGATCGCCTCCTATGAAACGGACGACAGCTACAAGGTAGAGGTCAGGGACGACGGCGTGGGTTTTGACCCGAGCGTGCCGAAGAACGACGGGCGGTCGCATGTGGGAATGGAAAACGTGCGCAGCCGCCTGAAAGAGATGGTCAACGGCAGCGTGACGATAACGAGTGAAATAGGAAAAGGCACCACGGCGGTGATTACGATACCCAAGAACGGGGAAACTAACTAAAGGAGTGTATGGTTATGAAAATTCTCGCGGTAGACGACGAGGCGCTGGCACTGGAAATGCTGACAGAGGCGATTGAGGAGGCGGTGCCCGACGCGGAGCTGAAGGCGTTCCGCAAGCCGTCGGAGCTGTTGGCGGAGGCAAAGGCGAACGGCTGCGACATCGCGTTTCTGGATATCCACATGCGCGGCACCACGGGCGTGGAGCTTGCCAAAAATCTGAAAGAGGTCAATCCCAAAATGAACATTATCTTTGTGACGGGCTTTGACGAATACACGGGCGACGCCATGCGCCTGCACGCCAGCGGCTATATTTTAAAGCCCGTGACGGCGGAGAAAATCGCGGAGGAGATGGCAGACCTGCGCTTTCCGATTGAGCCGAAGAGCGGGGCGCTGCTCAAGGTGCAGTGCTTCGGCAACTTCGACGTATTCACCCCCGACGGCAAGCCGCTGCGTTTTGAGCGCAGCAAGTCCAAGGAGGTATTCGCCTATCTGGTACACCGCCGCGGCAGCTCCTGTTCCATCAAGGAAATCGCCGCCGCCCTGTTCGAGGACATGCCCTACGACAAAAAGCAGCAGGCATATGTGCAGAAAATCATGTCCGCCCTGATGAAAAGCCTGAAGCAGGCGGGCGTGGAAAAGGTGGTCAATAAGAGCTACAACAGCCTGTCGGTCAACACCGACCTGCTCGACTGCGACTATTACCGCTTCCGCGAGCTGGACGCAGGCGCGGTGAATGCCTATCAGAACGAATATATGGAGCAGTACTACTGGGCAGACTTCTACCTGGACGATTACGCCGACTTCTAGCCGAGTGCCCCGGCGGTCAATGCCCCTTTTGACAAAGTGCATTTTGCAAAACGTTTAGCTAACGGGGCGTTATAACGCGGGAAAAAGAGGTTAAGTTGCT
>ONEN01000051.1 GCA_900316815.1 uncultured Eubacteriales bacterium
TTTGAAGAACTTCGCCGAACGGGTGGTGTCGTTGATGGTCTGGGGAACGTCGTAGCCTGTCCAGGTCGCCATGACGGCATAGGGAGACATGCCGCAGAACCAGCAGTCCTTGTCGTCGTTGGTGGTACCGGTTTTGCCCACGATGTCCCAGTCGTCAATTTTGGCGTACATGGCGCGGGTGTGCTGGCTGTTTTCGACGTTGTAATGGAGCAGACGGTTCATGATGGTCGCCGTCTGGGGCGAATACGCCTGCTTGGGCACCTTGTCGCGGTTGTCGATGATGACGTTGCCCTCGCTGTCGGTCACATAGTAGTAGGTGTAGGGGGAGTAGTAGAGGCCGCCGTTGCCTATGAACGTGTAGGCTGCCGCCATCTCGCGGACGCTGACGCCGCCTACCATACCGCCGATGGACAGGGAACCGATCTGGTAGGAGTCCTCCTCCGCCAGCTTTTTGAAGCCCATCTTCTTGGTCGCCTGCTCATACGCTTCCTTGGGGCCGCCGATCATCTGCATAACGCGGACCGCAGTGGCGTTGGAGGAGTACTCGATGGCGTCGGGGAGGAGCATTTCGCCGAAATAGGAGCCGTAGGCGTTGCGCGGACCGGAAATCTTCTGGCCGTCCTCACCTGTTTCGTAGTCGTCGATCGGCTCGTCGAGAACCTGAGAGGAGTAGTAAAGCTGCTGCTTTTCAATGGCGATGGGGTAAACGAGCACGGGCTTGATGGAGGAACCGGGCTGCAGAGCGGAGTGGGTGGCTCTGTCCCAGTCGAGGGGACCCGTTTTGCGCTGCGAGCTGCCGACGGTGGCGATCACCCTGCCGTCGAAGTCCATCAGCACGGAGCCGATCTGGATGTCGGGATCCTCGGAGCGTTCCATCTTCAGCGCGGCGTCCTCGATGTAGTCCTGCATGGTTTCGTCCATGGCGCTGTAGATGCTCAGACCCTCGGTGTAGATTTTCTCGCTCGCCGCGCCCTCGCTGATGTTGTACAGCTTGGCAAGGTCGGCGCGCAGATCGTAGATCATCTGGTTGTAGTACCAGTTCTGCACCTTTTCCTCGGTGTCCTCGTCCTCGTCATCGTAGTTGGTGGAGAAGCCCACAAAGGTCATATTGTTGGATTCCTCCAGCGCCTTGTCCAGCTCGTCCTTGCTGATTTTGCCCTGGTCATACATTTCATACAAAATGGTTTCGCGGCGCTTGTGGTTGTTCTCGGGATAGAGAAGGGGGTTCCAGTAGGAGGGGTTCTGGGTGATACCCGCGATGGCGACGCACTGCGCCAGCGAGCAGTCGCGGATGCTCTTGCCGAAGTAGAGCTGCGCCGCCGCCTCAACGCCCTGGCAGTTGTTGCCGTAGTTGACGACGTTGAGATACGCCTCCAGAATCTGTTCCTTGGTGTATTCCTGCTCCAGCTTGAACGCCTTGCAGATCTCGCGGAGCTTACGGGTGATGGACACCTCGTTGTCGTCCGTGATGTTCTTGATGAGCTGCTGGGTGATGGTGGAGCCGCCGTAGGAGTCGCCGCCGCTGGCGAGCGCGCCCACAGCGGAGAGGGTTCTGGTCCAGTCGACGCCCTTGTGCTCGTAGAAGCGCTTGTCCTCAATGGTTACCTGCGCGTCCTTCATGTACTGGGGAATCTCGGCGAAATCGACCCAGGTGCGGTTTTCCACATCGTACAGCTTCTGGCGCTCGGTAAACTCGCCCGTCTTTGCGTCCTTGACAAAGATGCGGCTCGTCTGGTTCAGCGACTTCGCCTTGAGGTCGATGCCGGTCGGCTCGCTCGCGAGGTGGAAAATGTAGATGCCCAGTGAAACCGATGTGATGACGCCTGCAATAAAGCAGACGGCAAATGCAGTCAGCATGAATTTGCCGAACGCCTTGAAAAACCGCTTTACGCCGCTCTCGGTTTTTTGTTCGGTCACCTGAGCTTCGGGTGTTTTGTCAGTGTAGTTACTGATGTCTGTTTCACGTTTGTTGCGCATATTAACTCCTTTTTTCTGAACGAATAATTAATAAACACATTTACGGTTATTATAGCACTTTGCCGTTGAAAAATAAATATATAATTCAATTTTTTTCATAGAAAAAATTAAAAATAGCCCGTTTAATTTTATGAAAATGGGTGAATCGCACGCGGGGCGGCTTTTTGGGACGGAAAAACGGTGCATATTCGGCGTAAAAAGGCGGACAATAACCCAAAAAACCAACCCAAAGGAAGGATAGTATGAAACAACTGGTGCTGATTACGGGCATTATTCTCATAGCCTGCGTTTTAATAAGCGGCCTTGCCCCGTCTCCGGCCGCTCCGGCGGCGCCTGCCGCAACGGGTACCTCGTCGCCTGCGGCGGAGCAGGGCTTTACGGTCGGCGATTTCGGCGGAAGGGTGGCGGTGTACGGCGGGGGAGGAGCCGAGCCGCTGCTGGTGACAGACACCCTGACCGACTCGCTGCCGCGCGCGGACGCAAGGAAGATACGCGGCGGCATTTATGCTGCCGACAGGCGCGAGCTGGAGAAGCTTCTGGAGGATCTGTGCTCATGAAGCACGCCGAAAAGGGCACGGAGAGGGCTGATTTGTCCCTTTGTGCCCGTTTTTTCAACAATTGGTGAAAATTGACTAAAATTTTTTTTAACATTTTACTGCCGCCCCTGATTCGGGCGCTGCCGGAAGCGGGAATGGTGCACTTGTTTCAATTAATTTTGCTTGACTTTGGCAGTTTTAACAGTCTTCTTTCTGTTATAGTGCATAAAAAAGCATTGAGTAAATGGTGAAAATATACAGTTTTTGGTAAAACTAACGTTAAAATGCACAAAATTATAATCAAATTTTAACAAGTTAGATAAAAAGTACAAAAGTAGTTGAAATTTCCACTTGTTTTTGATATTATTTAATTAGTGGAACAGAGCGTTATTTGTGCAATTGCTCCAACACACAAAAATTTTTAGAAAGAAGGAAAATCCCATGAAAAAAGTACTCGCCATTTTATTGGCAGGCATGATCACGGCATCCGCTCTCGCCGGCTGTGGCGGCGGCGGTGGAGACACTTCCAAATCCGAAGGCGGCTCTGCAGACGGAAGCAAGGCCGAGGGTTCTCAGGCTGCGGCTAAGATCGACCCCTCGTGGCCCGACGCTTCGCTGTTCGGCGACGAAACAAACATTGAACTTAAGGTGTGGGCTCCCGACGCTGCGGTTACCCTGGTAAAGAAGCAGGTAGAAGCGTTCCAGAAGCACTATTCCGAGGTCAAGTTCAAGAAGATTGAGGTTACCGCTCAGGGCGAATCCGACGCGGCGGGCATGATTATCAATGACCCCGATACCGCTGCCGACGTATTCGGCTTCCCCAGCGACCAGATCGACAGACTGGTTGCGGCGCAGGTTCTCTCTCCCGTTACCAAGGGCTTTGCGGCTACCGTAGAGGCCAATAACGACGAGAAGCCCGTTACTGCTATCAAGCAGAAGGACGGCTCCATGCTGGCGTATCCCGAAACCAACGACAACGGCTACTACCTTGTTTATGACAAGAGAATTGTAACCGACGAAGACGCCAAGACCCTCGAGGGCATTCTTGAGGCGTGCAAGAAGGGCAACAGACAGTTCGTTATGGACGCCGGCAACGGCTTCTATGCCTGCACCTTCGCATTCACCGCAGGCGTTAAGACTGCCGGTCTCACCGAGTCCGGTGCGCAGAAGTTTGAAGAGTATGATGAAGAAGAGGCTGTTGCTACCCTGATGGCGTTTGCCCAGCTGATGAAGGACTACAAGGGCACCTTCTCCTCGCAGGATGTTGCCAGCATTTCCACCGGCTTCAAGAACAAGACTGTTGGCGCCGGCATTGACGGCCCCTGGAACTCCAAGATGGACAAGGCTGAGCTCGGCGACAACCTCGGCGCTGCGAAGCTTCCCACCGTTAAGGTAAACGGTCAGGACAAGCAGATGATCTCCCTGTTCGGTTACAAGTATATCGGCGTTAACTCTCACACCAAGTTCCAGCGTTCCGCTCAGATTCTGGCTTACTACCTGACCGGTCAGGAAGCACAGGAGCAGAGAGCCGAGGAGCTCGGTTGGGGTCCCTCCAACCTCGAGGCTGTTAAGAAGTACGCTGACGATCCGATCCTTCTCGCTCTGCAGGAGCAGTCCAAGAACTCGGTTCCCTCCATCGAAATCAAGCAGACCATCTGGGCCGGCATGGGTACCCTGGGCAGCTCCCTCTACAAGGACAGCTGGAAGCCCGACGACAAGGCGGCAACCAAGAAACTGCTCGACAATGTTATCTCCATCGTTAAGGATGAGGAAGAATAAGTCCTATTGTTAACACAGCACAAATGAATAAGACGGGGTGCCCCCTTGCGGGGCGCCCCCGAAGACCTGATTACGTTTTCTATACACCAAACGAATAATGTTTTTTATTATATGGGAAACGTAAAAGGCATTATTAGTTTGGTGTTATATAATAAAGAGAGATTTTCAGACTTTTTAAAGGAGAGCTTATATGACATTTGTTGATTATCAACAGCTCAGTCCGATGCAGAAGTTTGGCTATAGGCTCAAGATGTTTTTCAAGAACCTTCCCGGCGCGTTCGGCAGATTTCTCAAGGCAATCGGCCGCGGAATCGTAAACTTCTTCAAGGCAATAGTCACAGGCTTTAAAAATTACGGCACCACCTTTGTAAAAGGTGACTGGGCTACCAAACTTTCATATGTTATTTTTGGCTTCGGCGACCTGCACAAGGGCAAGATCTATAAGGGTATCCTCTACTTTCTGGTTGAGGTGCTCTACATAGTATTCATGATTGTGTTCGGCGCAGACAAGATGTACTGGCTGCCCACACTGGGTACGCAGGGCCGTGTGGTCGAATATGATGAATTCGGTTTTGAAAGAGTTGTCAGTGAAGGTCAGCGCTCCATGCTGCTCCTCCTCTACGGCACCCTGACGCTCGTTGTTACCGTTGTTGTGTTTGCCATTTATATCTCCAACATCAAGGACGCGTATCGTCATCAGCAGATGAGAGAAAGAGGCGAAAAGCCCACCTCCTTTAAGCATGACATGCACGAGTTCCTCGACGGCAAATACCACATCACCCTTCTTTCCTTCCCGATTCTGATGATCGGCGTGTTCAACATTCTTCCGCTGATCTTCATGATCCTGATTGCGTTTACCAACTACGACGGCGGCACGCACTTCGTACTCTTTGACTGGTGCGGGCTGACGAACTTCGCGAACCTGTTCAACGTGGTAGACAGCGCCGCAAAAGCCAAGACCTTCTTCGGCGTTGCGGGCTGGACGCTGGTTTGGGCAATTGCGGCTACCTTCTCGAACTACATCCTCGGTATGATCGTCGCCCTGATGATCAACAAGAAGGGCATCAAGCTCAAGGCTGTGTTCAGAACCATGTTCGTTATCACCATCGCTGTTCCCCAGTTCGTATCCCTGCTGCTCATGAGCCAGATGCTCGGACAGGAAGGTGCGTTCAACATCCTGCTCGGTATGTTCTCGGGCACTAACCCGCGTATCGACTTCCTGAACGGCGACGCTCTCACCGCACGTATTACGGTTATTATTATCAACTGCTGGGTAGGTATTCCGTACACCATCCTTTCGATGTCCGGTATTCTGATGAACATCCCCGAGGATTTGTACGAGTCGGCTCGTATCGACGGTGCGTCGCCGGTCAAGACCTTTACCAAGATCACCCTTCCCTACATGATCTTCGTTACCACCCCGCAGCTGATTACCCAGTTCGTCGGTAACATCAACAACTTCAACGTTATCTTCCTGTTGACAGGCGGAAAGCCCGCGAACGACCAGTACTTCGGCGCCGGCGAAACCGATATCCTGGTAACATGGCTGTATAACCTGTCGATGGGCGACAAGAAGGACTACGGTCTTGCTTCCGCCATCGGTATTTTGGTATTTATTATCTGCGCAACCCTGTCGCTGATTATCTACAACAATTCTAAGTCTATGAAGGATGAGGAGGCGTTCTCATGATAAAAAGCTATAAATTCAGAAGACACCTTGCTAACGGCATCATCTACCTCATTCTCAGCATCATGTGTCTCATTTGGATCGCTCCCTTTGTTTACCTTCTGTTGAACTCGCTGCGCGCGGACGGCGGTGTTATGACCAACGGTGCGCTGGTTCCTAAGTGGTTCACCTTCCAGCACTACATTGACCTCTTCGCGGGTTCCGCTAATTCTTCGCTGAACTTTCCGAAGTGGTTCCTCAACACCTTCGTTGTCGCTTGCTTCAGCTGCGTAATCTCCACCATCTCGGTTCTGGCAGTTAGCTACGCGTTCAGCCGTCTCCGTTTCGGCGTCCGTAAAACCTTGATGAACATCGCCATGATCCTCGGTATGTTCCCCGGCTTCATGACCATGATCGCCATGTACTACCTGCTCAAGATTATGGGCCTCAACGGCAACCTGGTTGCGTTGGTTCTCTGCTACAGCTGCGGCGCAGGTCTCGGCTTCCAGATTTCAAAGGGCTTCTTCGATACCATCCCGCGTGCGCTGGATGAGGCGGCGACCATTGACGGCGCCACCAAGAACCAGATTTTCTGGAAAATTATACTTCCGATGTCAAAGCCTATCGTTGTTTACACGGTTCTCACCGCTTTCATCGGTCCCTGGACAGACTTTATTCTCGCGAAGATCATCATGGGCGACACCCACGCTAACTACACCGTTGCGATCGGTCTGCAGATGATGATTGACGCTGACCACAAGACCTCCTGGTTCCAGGTATTCATGGCCGGCTCGGTTGTTGTTGCCGTTCCGATTACCCTGCTCTTCCTCAAGATGCAGAAGTATTATGTAGAAGGCGTAACAGCCGGTGGCGTAAAGGGATAATCTGTTCCCTTGCACACAATTTCATAAGCTCAATCGGGGGCGGCAGTCTGTGGCTGCCGCCCCTTGTGGATTTTTCGGCAGCTATCCGAAAAGGAACATTATGAAAAAGATACTTTCTATCCTATTGTGCGCGGCGCTCGCGGGCGGCTGTGTGCTGACAGGCTGCGGCTCGGGCGAATCGAAGACCGACGGCAGCGCGGCAACAGGCGACGAGGCCTCCAAGGACGGCGGCAAAGCCTCCGCCGAGGCGGTAAGTGACCCTCTTGAGGGCGTCAAGGCGACCGCGTCAACCGATAAATACCGCAATGTTTATCAAATTTTTACCCAGTCGTTCTGTGACTCCAACGGCGACGAAATCGGCGATTTTCAGGGTATTATCTCAAAGCTCGACTACCTCAACGACGGCGACCCGAACAAGGGCGACGACCTCGGTGTGGACGCGCTCTGGATGACCCCGATCACCCCCTCCGAGTCGTATCATAAATACAGTGTGGAAAACTACTACGACGTAGACGCTGACTTTGGTACGCTCGAGGATTTTGACAAGCTCGTGGAGGAATGTCACAAGCGCGGCATCAACGTGATTTTTGACCTCGTTCTCAACCACATCTCCAACAAGAACCCGCTGTTCGTGGAGGCGTGCGAGGAGGTTAAGAAGGGCAAGCTCGACGGCAAGGCGGAATATTTTGAGTTCCATGAGCCTGACTATTACAGCGCCGATGTGAACACCATACAGGTCGGCGACTATGTGTGCGAGGCGAATTTCTCGCCCACCATGCCCGAATGGAACCTTACCTCTGAAAAGACGAAGGAGGAATTTACCAGGATTGCCAAGTTCTGGCTTGACCGCGGCGTGGACGGCTTCCGTCTTGACGCGGTGAAGTACTTCGATAACAAACATACCAACGGTGTGGAATTCCAGAAATGGTTCGTCGAAACCTGCTGCGGCATCAAGAAGGATGTATATCTTGTCGGCGAGGACTGGACGAACGATTTAGACATCGCCGATATGTACGAGAGCGGCATCGACAGCCTTTTTGCGTTCCGTTTCTCGCAGAGCTCGGGCGATATAATCGATACCCTTTCAACGGCAAACGGCGCCTCCTTTGCGAAAAAGGTCGCTTCCTATGAAAAAAAAATGAGCGCTGCCAATGCCGACTATATCAACGCCGTGTTCCTTTCCAACCACGATCAGATTCGTATTGCCAACGCGCTGGAAAGCAGAGGCTTGGAGGCGGAGAAGTTTGCCGCCAACCTTTATATGCTGATGCCCGGCAACAGCTTTACCTATTACGGTGAGGAAATCGGTATGAAGGCTCCCTACACCGACAGCGACAAATGGTACCGACTGCCGATGGCGTTTGACAGCGACAGCCCGAAGATCCGCGTCGACGGCGCTGTGGCTCCCGAAGCGCCGAAATACGGCGGGGTGAAGCAGCAGTTGGAGGACAGGAATTCGCTGCTCAACCATTACCGCCGCCTGATTACCGCCAAGCTGCAGAACCCGCTGATTGCCAGAGGCAGAGCGACGGGTGCGCAGAGCTTTGACGATAAAGAGGTAGGCGCCTACTACATTGAAAAGGACGGCGAAAAGCTGCTGGTTATCCACAACTTTAACGCGACAGCAGAGAAAACGCTGAGCATTACGTCGGACATGATTGCCGACGCGCAGGTTTATGCGGACTTCCTCGGTTCGTCGGAGGACAATCACTTGGCGATCAGGGACGGCAAGCTGACCATGCCGCCGTACTCCTCCGTCATCATCGGCTCCAAGCGTTGATCCGCTGAAAACACACAAAAAGGCGACGTAGCGCAAAGTGTAGCAAAACAACAAATTTGCGGAAGTTTTTGCGAGATATTGATAAAAGTTACCTAAAATATTCTTGACACAAGAGGTAATTTATGGTATCATCATCAATAGAGAGATGACGCTTTTGCGGAAATTCAAAAGTAAATTTATGAGGTGTGTTATGGACATTAATATTTTAACCAAAAGATACAGTACCCCTACTGCATTAAAGGCACTTGTTTCGATTCTTTTTATCGTCACATTCATTCTGTTGGTGGCGGTTCCCGTATTTGAGTTGATTCCTCAGGATCAGTACATCAACGTTTTCAATTTACAGGGTGTTCCGAGCGGTTCCTATGAATCGACCAGCTACACCGTGTTCACCATGCTGCAAAACGACTACGGCTCGGGACTGGCGATGGGTATTATGCTCACGCAGTGCATCCTCAGCGTTATCTGCGGTATCGCGCTTATCTGGATGAACAGACCTAAGATGGCTGCTATTCCCGCGTCCGTATTGCTCTGGCAGGTTATTTTCTCGCTGTTCAGATCCCGTCAGACCGCTATCAACACCAAGGTTCCCGCGAAGCTCTTCACGGGTCACGAGTTCTGGGAGTCTGTTAGTAAGAGCGGAGGTACTTTTGACCAGCCTATTGACAAGGCCTCCGGTTTTGTACAGCAGTACACGCACGATGACAAGAATTTCATTTTCGGTTATCTCGGCGGCTACTGGGTACTGTGGGTATTTGCGTTTGTTCTTCTGGCGTTCGTAATTGTTGCGATTGTAAAATCCAAGACGCTCATCGAGAAGAAAAAATAATTAATATGTTCTGAAAGCAGTCGGCTCAATAGAGTCGGCTGTTTTTTATCCGCTGCAACGCGCGCCGCTGGCGCTATCTCCGCACAACTGACGTTTAGGAAAACTTTACCTTCCAGCCCGCGTCATAACGCGGCGTGAGCAGAAGGCATTGCTATATGCACTCTAACCAAAGCCGCACTGACAGCAGCGGCACGCTGCCGCGCGAGCGTGACGCTCGACCCAATCCGCGCAACCAACGTTTGATAATAGCTTAACCTTCATGCCCGCGTTCAGACGCGGCGTTAGCAGAAGGCATTGTTATATGAACTCTAACCAAAGCCGCACCGGGAGGCGCGACACGCGCCCGCGCAACCAACGTTTGATAATAGCTTAACCTTCATGCCGCGTTCAGACGCGGCGTTAGCAGAAGGCATTGCTATATGCACTCTAACCAAAGCCGCACTGACAGCAGCGGCACGCTGCCCGAGGGGGTTGAAATGAGCGGAAAGATGTGATAAAATAAATGTGATACTCTGTAAAAACACCGCCAAGGGAGGATTCACCATGTATCAAATAGTGGAAAAGCGGCCGCTCAGCCGCAACATCACCCTCATGCAAATAGAAGCGCCGCTGGTCGCCAAAAAAGCGGAGCCGGGGCAGTTTGTTATCCTGCGCGCCACCAAGGACGGCGAGCGCATTCCGCTCACCATCTCGGGCACCGACCGCGAACGCGGCACCGTCTGCATTATTTTCCAGATTGTCGGCGCCACCACCCGACAGCTTAACACACTGGAGGAGGGAGACTCCCTCGCGGATTTTGCCGGTCCTCTCGGCAAGCCCACCGAGCTGGACGGCATGAAGAAGGTATGCGTTGTCGGCGGCGGCGTCGGCTGCGCGATCGCTATGCCGATTGCCCAGAAGCTCCATGAAAACGGCTGCGAGGTGCACAGCATCGTCGGCTTCCGCAA
>ONEN01000253.1 GCA_900316815.1 uncultured Eubacteriales bacterium
GCAAACTAAGGGAGGAATTATTGCGTTTGTTCTTACGCTGTTGTCGTTTATCGATGATTATACTACGCGTTCGTGAAAGAGTTTTTCAGTAGAACCTAATTACCTAAAAAAATTTAGCAATATGGTAGACTAAACGGCAATTCTGTGTTAAAATATATAACAAGTGTGGGTTAATGGAACCCTTCCGCCAAAATGCGGCCGTCGCACCGCGGCGGAGTATGTAATGAAAAACAGCAGAGAGACAGCACAGGTGCGCGAGGGACGGTTATGGATCGAAAAAAAATGCTTGTAACGTATTTTAAATTGAGTGAAAAGGAGATGCGGGAGCGCTATCTGCCTGTGAGCACCTCCGATTTGCTGCGAAAAAAAATCTTTGCCGTCGGCAGCGCGCATATCGCGGTGCTGGAGGAGAACGGAACGGTTACCGCGTTCGGCGACGACCGTCACGGTCAATGCAATGTGAAAAACTGGAAGGATATCATCAAGGTCGCCGCGGGCGATTTTCATACCGTCGGCCTGAAAAAGGACGGCACCGTTGTAGCTGCGGGCGATAATTCCTTTGGTCAGTGCAACGTGGAAAAATGGAAGGGCGTCACCGACGTCTTTGCTTCCCGCAATCTCACCGTCGGCGTTATGGCGGATAATGTACTGCTGGTTGCCAAGGCAAACCCGGTTGCCGAGGAGTCGGAGGAGGAGCGCAGGCGCCGCGAGGAAGCGGAAAAAGAGAACAGGCGCCGCGAGGAGGCTGAACAGCTGGCGGCGAAGCTCAACAATAAAATCGAGTCGGCGGCAGCGGGGCTTTCCGCGCAGATCGCCGCAGCAAACGGGGAGCTGCTCGTTCAGCTGCAAAATATGCCGCCGCAGAAATATAAAGTGCCCTATAATGATCCGAATAGAACAATGCCTATCGAAACCGTTGAGGAGACAGCTTCGCGGGAGCCCGAAACGCCCTCCAAGCTGTTTACCTATTCGTTTGTCAACGGCTCGGTCACCATTTCCTCCTACAGCGGCGCGGCCGACACGGTGGTGATCCCGCGCTATATCGAAGGAAAGCCCGTGACCGTTATTTCCAACCGCGCCTTCTACAATAACACCAAGCTGCGCCGGGTGGTTATCTCCGACAAGCTGGAAAGGATTTTTCCCGACGCGTTCAAGAACTGCAGAAATCTGGAGGAGCTGGTCATCCCCCCGAACGCAGGCCTGAGCAACATCGGCGACAATGCCTTTGAGCACTGCGTCAGCCTGAAAAAGGTGACCTTCCCCGAGAGCCTCGAGCGCATCGGCCGCTGGGCGTTTGGGCAGTGTATCGGTCTGGAGACCGTGGTTATCCCCAACGCGATCAGCTCCATCGGCTTCGGGGCGTTCAGCGAGTGCCCGGGACTGAAAAATCTGTATATCACCGAAAATGCCCAGAACCGTCTGAGCAGACTGGATTTGATAGTTGACAACCTCAACGTTGTCAGAATCATCCAACCCAACGGATTATAAACCCCCTGTATTTTTGAGGCGAAAGAGTATGTTTGACGCGGGAAGAGGATTTTTTTATCTGGTGTTTGCCAATGAGGACGATTACTTTTTTACGGACGCCTTCATCAGGCTCAACTTTCTTTCCTATCTCAAGCTGCGGCTGATTGAGGACGAGTACCGGCAGCTTTGCTTTATCGGCAAAACCTCCTTTACCGACGAGCTTGACTATAAAATGGACTTTATCGGCGCGCTGAGCAAGGAGCTTATCGGCTTCTTCAAAAGGAAAAGGCGCACGGCGCCGGGCAGAAAGAAACGGCTGACCTATCAGGTCATCAGCGAATCAAGGCTCCACTGCGAGTCGGATTATCTGCTGATGAAGGAAAGCCTGCTGAAATTGACAGATTTGATGGACGACAACCGCGACATCGCGGTGGTGTGTCCCATTGATATATTCGCGGAGTGCTGTAAATCGGACGCGTTTGTGAAAAAGCTGTCGGCGCGGCAGACGCGCGCCAATCATAACGTGATGATACTCACAGGCTCCGTAGTCGCGAACGAGAATGACCGCTATTTCCGCAACCCCGCCTTCGCTTACCCGGACAGCGTGCCGCCGCTAGTTTCC
>ONEN01000216.1 GCA_900316815.1 uncultured Eubacteriales bacterium
TTTCCCTGTCGCTGAACTTCGCCAGCCCGATGAATTTGCAGGCAAAGGCGCACTTCTCCGCATCGGACACGAACAGGAGGTCGGTCTCCACCTCGGCGTATCCCACCTCCCGCATCGGTCGACCCTGCGCGTCCGCTTCAAAGGAAGCGATCGCCGCCTCAAAATAGCGGATACATTCGGATATTTTAGAGGCGCGGTAATGCAGAATTCCCAGCAAGAGATTCATATCGCCCGCAATGCTCTGAATACTGCCGAAGGGCGCTTTGGTAACCTCGCCCCTGAATTCGGCGCACTGCTCCAGCGTCAGTCGGCACATCTCGGCGGCGTCCGCAAATTTGCAGTCGCGGGCAAGCGCAAGCGCGGTCAGCCGCATGGCAGCCGGGAAATAAAGGTCATACTTGCCGTTGCCCCCGCAGGAATTGACGCACATAGCGGCATATTCCACCGTCTTTCTGACGTCGGCTCCGGGAACGGTCTCATGGCAGGTGAGAAAAAGCTGCTGGCTCGCGGCGAAATACGCCGCCTTTTTGATGTTATCGGAACCGACGCTTCCCCCTTGATCCGCAATTTTCTGAAGCAGCTCAACCGGCAGGGTAAACTGCTCCGACCGGAATCCCTCCTCCAGATTTGAATAAGTAAACGCGCAGGCGGCGTCGCCCAATCCGCGACATACCGCTTCTGTGTCGCCGGGAACGATTCCCTCCGGATAAATTCCCTCGGAGATTCGGGACTGAAGATCCACAAGGAATTCGTTCAGTACAGTGGCTGCCAAATCGTACCTGCCGCTTTCGCAGAGAATGCCGCCGTATAGCCCCATACATTCCGTGAGCAGAAGCATACGCCTGTAATCCTGCCGTTTTTCAAAAACCTCGGCAAGCAGCGGCTCCGCCTCTTCCTCCCTGCCCCGGATCACGAGAATCACACTCAATCTGTAAAGGCAGTGAATCAGGCTTTCGACCGAGGCCGAAGCATTGGCAATATCCTCGCGGCAAAGAGCCAGCGCCTTGCGGCAAAGCTGTTCGGCGCGATCAAACTTCTTTTCGTATTTGCTTTTGGACTTTTCCTCTCCGTTCTTTTGATATGATGAAATGGTCTGAAAATAGATCTTGTCAAATCGGGCAAGCAGCTTCCCGATCTTTTTCATATTGCTTTTCATGGTATTAATCCCTCCCTCAGCCAACGCAAACAATACTCCTATCCTTCAGGGAATACATTGTATCACATTTCATGCACAATTACAAGGTATTTCGTCGGCATATTCGGGAAAGATTTTTGAATATTTTTTTAGGAATTTTTTAATGGCTTCATGACTTCTTCACGACAGATGACGCTCTCTTTCGTCCAGATAATCGATCAGCAGGGTGAATAACGTAACTGCCGTCAGCCCTCTTATCATGCTGTTCAAAAGCACATCAGCGAATAGGATGGCGTTCACGCTGTCGACAAATCCGAATACATTCATGTACAAACCGGCGCAGATAATGCCAAAAACCGCATACACTACCGCCGAAAAATGAAGATATTTCCCGGTGACGCTGCCGGGAACGGAAAAAAAAGAAGAAAATACAGAATTTTTTTCATTATTCATTGATTAATCCTCCAAAATGATTTATAATATTTTTCAACGGTCTTGAATCTCCCCGCAGCGCTATTGTATCATATGCGCATGCTTTTGGGAATACATCAAAAAATACCAGTGAAGGAGGCTTGACGGCATGGCGACCATTGGAATTTCTTCCTCCTGCTTTTATCCGATCAACACCGAAATCGCTCTGAAAACCGCTCTGGAAGCGGGAATCACTCATTTTGAGATACATTTCAGCACCTTTTCCGAGCTTTCGGACGGCTACATAAAGGAAATACGCAAAATGCTCAGGCACTACGGCGCGCAGGTTCATTCGCTGAATCCCTTCTACAGCCTGCTGGAATCGCCGATGTTCTTTTCGGATTACAGCGAGCGGCGCTTTGCCGACGCTCTGGAGCTTTACAAACAGTTCTTTCATACCGCCGCAAGGCTTGACGCGCAGTACGTCATCCTTCACGGAGGACAGACCACCGGCAAGAACCGCGTCATGATCTCGCAGGACGAATACATCGAGCGGTACAACACGATCTTTGAAACGGCGCGGAAACACGGCGTCACGCTGCTGCATGAGAATGTCTACATGCACGTCGCCCAGACAACGGAATTCTGCCGCAGGCTCATCGAATATTTAGGCGACAAGGCGCTGTTTGCCTTCGACAACAAGCAGGCGCGCAGGGCGGGTTCTGACTCGGCGGCATTCGCGGAGGCAATCAGCGGACACATCCGCGTCGTTCACATCAGCGACTGCGACCGCGAGCACGACTGTCTGCTTCCCGGCAAAGGCAACGAGGATTTCCCGGCCATCCGTCACGCCATGAGCGGCGATGACAAGGATGCGTTCTGGGCGATCGAGGTCTACAACAACGCGTTTACCGACCCGGAGCAGATTGTCATGTCCCTGAAATACCTCTCCATGAAGCTTGGCGAGGCGGAACAATCAAAATTTACAAAGAGTTAATTCCATTTACACCATTAACATATAGAAGGAGCGGATAATTAAATTGATAAGCGTTCTATGCATAGGCGACGACATCGGCACAGTGGGAATGAAATATCTTCACAAGCGCCTTCCCACACTCAAAAGTCTCAAGAAAAT
>ONEN01000049.1 GCA_900316815.1 uncultured Eubacteriales bacterium
CTTCGCGGACGTCGTCAGCGCCGTAGCAGCGGACATTTGCGCGCTCGCCGTCGGAGTAGGGAGTTTCCTTCACAACGGTCAGCTCGCCCGAGAAATAGTCAAACTGAGTCTGAACATAGGTGAAGCCGTTGATTCTGGAGATGATCTGAGCGGCGTCCTTGCCGAGGCCGTTGAGGATAACGCGCAGGGGCTGCTGACGAACCTTGTTGGCGTTTCTGACGATACCGATAGCGCCCTCGGCGGCAGCGAAGGATTCGTGACCCGCGAGGAACGCGAAGCACTTGGTCTCATTGGAAAGCAGCATGGCGGCGAGGTTGCCGTGGCCGATGCCGACCTTGCGGTTCTCGGCTACGGAGCCGTCGATGCAGAAGCTCTGGAGACCGATGCCGATGTATTTGGCAGCCTCCTCAGCGTTTTTGGCGCCCGCCTTAAGAGCGATGGCAGCGCCTACACAGTATGCCCAGCATACGTTTTCAAAGCAGATGGGCTGAATGGTTTTGGCGATTTCATAGGGATCGAAGCCTGCTGCCTTGCAGATTTCGCGGCTCTCCTCAACGGAAGCGATACCGTACTGAGCGAGAACGCCGTTGATTTTCTCAATTCTTCTGTCGTAGTTTTCAAACAAACTCATGCTGCACACCTCCTTATTCCTGACGCGGGTCGATATACTTGGCAGCGTTATCAAACTGACCGTAGTGACCCTTCGCCTTTTCAAGCGCTTCGTTTGCGTCCATGCCGCCCTTGATGAAGTCCATCATCTTGCCGAGGCTGACAAACTCATAGCCGATAATCTCGTTGTCCTTATTCAGAGCAACGCGTGTGCAGTAGCCCTCTGTCATCTCCAGATAACGGGGGCCTTTTTCCTTTGTGGCGAACATGGTGCCGACCTGCGAACGCAGACCCTTACCGAGGTCCTCAAGGGAAGCGCCGACAAGCAGACCGCCCTCGGAGAACGCGCTCTGGGTTCTGCCGTAAACGATTTGCAGGAAAAGCTCTCTCATAGCGGTGTTGATAGCGTCACAAACCAGGTCGGTGTTGAGCGCTTCGAGCAGGGTTTTGCCGATCAGGATCTCGGAAGCCATTGCGGCGGAGTGGGTCATACCGGAGCAGCCGATGGTCTCAACCAGCTTGCAGGCGCCCTGCTGCGGCGCGCACCAGCCGATACCGTGTGTGAAGCCCGAGATATCCTTAACTTCTTTTGCCTGGACCCATTTGCCCTCTTCGGGGATAGGAGCAGGACCGTGATATGCTCCCTTAGCTACGGGACACATCTTGGTGACTTCTGCTGTGTAATACATAAGCAATTCCTCCTTATTTATCAAAATTAAAGATTACACTTTAACCTATGCTCATTATAGATGAAAATCAGTCAAACGTCAAGTACAAAAATGCATATTCCGTTAAAAATGAGCAAAATTACAACAAAATATCAAGAATATCCGCCGCCTGCCTGCACAGCTCGGCACAAGGGCGCTTGCGGTAGTACGCCTGCGTGCGCTTCTCGGGATTTTTTCCCTCCTTCACCTGCACGCCGCTGAGCAAGTCGCGGCAGATGATTGACCCGTTCCGCTCCCTGAACAGCTCCGCGAACCGCTGAACCAAATGATAATGCGCCTTCTTCGCCTCCGCGTCCTTGGGGTCGGCATAGCCTCTGACCAGTCCGAGCACCATCGCCGCGCCGCTCACCGCGCCGCAGACCTCGCGCATACGCGCCAGTCCGCCCCCGAAGGAGGACGCCAGCCTCGCCGCCGTTTCCTTGTCCAGACCCGTGCGGTCGGAAAACGCCAGCAGCACCGCCTGCGAGCAGTTATAGCCCTCCAAAAAATATTGCTCCGCCAATTCACCGTGTGTCACGGTACCACCTCCCGGTTGATTTCACTGTCAGTATAGCACAATGATACAAATATCGTCAACTCTGTCCGCGGAGGATGTACGCAAAAATAACTTGATTTTTTGTCGAATGTACGGTAAAATGGGAGGTAGTATGCGCAACAAATCCCTTTGGAAAGGAAGAACCGCATGAAACCGAAGCATTCATACATAGCAAGGCACAGCGCAGAGCGGAACAGCAAAAAGGCGGACGCCTCGGAAGCAACAGCCAAAGTGCCCAAAAACAAGGGCAACGCGGAAACAGCTGCCAAAGAGTCAAAAGGCAGGGAATCCGACGGCAAGCCCCGCGCGAAGAAGCTGTATGTGCTGCGAACCGTCAAGCTGCTTTGCCTGCTGCTCGCCCTGACGCTGTCGGCGGGACTGCTCCAGGAGTATGTTCTCTGCCACGCCGACCACAACCGTCAGCGGCTCAAGGGCTTTTACCTGGAAGATGAAAACTCGCTCGATGTGGTATATATGGGCGCCAGCGAGGCGTATTCCGATATAGCGCCCGGTTATATTTACAGTCAATACGGGCTGACAAGCTACATCTTTGCCACGCAGTCCAACTCCATCCTCAACTATAAGGCACAGCTGAAAAACATTCTCAGCCGCCAGAACCCCGGACTGATTGTGATTGAGCTCAACGGCGCGGTCTATTACAACGACGGCGAAACCACCAAGGACGCCAACCTCCACAACTACACGGACAACGTGCCGCTGGACGGCATCAAAACCGAGTGGATTGCCGAGAACGGCGGCGAAAACACGGCGGAGTACCTCTTCCCCATTCTGAAATACCACGGCGTGTGGCAGGATATTCCCAACGACATGACCTACCAGAACACCGTTATGAAAGATCAGCAGCGCGGCTACTGCTACCTCAAGGGAATGCTGAACGAGGCAGCCATCTTCAAGGCGACACAGCGCTCCATGAACAATGTGCTGCGTCAGTGCGCGGACGGCAGGCAGCCCCTCGGCGCTTTGGAGGAGCAGACCCTGCGCGAGCTGCTGCAGTTCTGCAAGGACGAGCACCTCACCAACGTGGTGTTTGTGCGTTTCCCCCACATCGTGGTGCGCCGCACCTACGACCGATTTGAGCGCTCGAACACCGTGGGCGACATCGTGAACGAATACGGCTTTGATTACCTCAACTATGAGGTGAATTATGATTTGACCGGTCTGGACGAGACAAGAGATTTCTATAATCTCGATCACCTCAACGTTTACGGTCAGCAGAAGTTCTCGGATCACCTCATCCGCGACCTGCAGAACCGCTATGCGCTCGCGCCCCGTCAGCAGACGGAAAAGCAGCGGAACCAATGGAACCTTTGCAGCGCCTTTTATAACGCCTATTACACCTACAGCGACCAGCTGATTCAGTCGGGAACAGGCCGCGAGCTTTCGGAGGACACCGAGTTGATCAAGACGCTGAGCGCTTATCTTCCGAGATAAGTCTGACTTACGGAAGACAGCACGGCGGCAATTGAAAATTAACAATGTAAAATATCGGTCGGGAAGACAGAATGGCTAATGAAAAGCCCTGTGTTCCCGACCGATTTTTATAATATTATTTATTTTTTGGGCGCGTATCACTGTAACCGATGTCCGCACGATTTGACCGTATCTCAGCCGACCGCCGCGTCACACCCGCGCGACACACGGTTAGTAGTAGAAATAGTTACCTCCCGTAAGGCTTCTCTGTATGCGAAGCTCATATTCCGCGGCAAATTCGCTGATGATTCTTACGTTCATGGCAAACATGCCCTGATACAGCAGGAGGAACAGCGCCACCGAGCCGCCTGTAACGCCCGCGACAATGAGCAAACGCAAAAACGGATTGCCCTGCGGGTCAAAGTCATCCCGGATTTCCAACAAACAGGACACCGCATACCAAAACGCGGTAAGAACGAAGAACACCCAGCCGAACAAGCTGGAAACCATGTAAAACAGTCCGCCGAGCAGAATCAGTCCCATGGGAATGACGGAGTTCACTCCGAACGAAATCAGCGACTCCGTGAGCAGCTGAACGGGATCCTTACCCTTTTTTCCGCAAAGTAAAAGAATCAGGAACCTTGCGCCCACATAAGTCGCAGCCATACCCACCGTGAGCAGGAATGCCGCAAGAAACGCTAATCCAAAATTATACGCCACCATGCCTTTGCCCATCGAAAGCGTATCGCCGGGAACGAGAATACCCTTGAAAGCGTGCGTTCCGTAGACGCAATTGCATGCGGCAAGTACAGCCAGAAACAAAGCACCGGTATAAATCAAGGGAGTAGCAATATCCTTATCCTTGATCCGGTTATTGACCGCCTTTTTCGGATCCTTAAAAAGCAGGGTAAACGGCTCGATCAGCTTCTTGCCAAAGCTGTTTCCCTGACGCGGCGGCATGTTCTGCGCATAGTTAAAGTCAGGATTTCCCTGGTAAGGCGGTCGGGGAGGCTGTGGCGTTTGGGGATTTTTGGGCGGCTGTGGCTGCTGAGACGGTTGAGGCTGCTGTCCGTAAGGGGACTGCCCGTACAAAGGCTGCCGGGGCGGCTGCTGAAAGCCTCCCTGCGCCTGACGTTCCGCAACAGCGTCGGGGCAGTTGCAAACTGCATTATCGGGCAATTGTGTGCCGCAATGTCTACAAAATTTCATAGGTCAATACTCCTTTTAAATAATAATCTATTTATGCTTTACGACAATTCATCTTCCGCTATCAAAGATATATGATAATGCTTCCGTTTTTATTTTACCTTCCGATCATCGCCGGCAGGCACGGAAATAACGATGACGACATCCTGCGCTTCTTTGACAGGAGCAAGGGTCGTCCCCTGCCGCGTAGCATTGAACTCCATCCATCCGCCGTCGCGCCTGACAAAGCCCTTTACGCGGAACACCCTGCCCTCTGCGTCGTTTTCAAACGCCTTACGCGTGTACTCCTCCAGCTCCTCGACTGTAAAGCCCTTGTTCAGCAAATACGCCGAGCGGAAACCGCTGTCGTCAGTCGTGCCGCGTTTTACAAAGCTCCGCATATCGCAGCCGCTGTTCATCACACGCTCAAAATCCTCGTCTGTCAGCGTATCCCAATCTTTGTCGAGCAAATAAGGCCGGAGCTCCTTGCCGCATTTTATGCGAAGCAGTGCCTCCTCCATGCGTCTTAACGTTCGTTCGCGTGCTTCCGCTGTCGTAAGCTGCGTCTTGCTGAGCACCACCACACCTGCGTCCGCCAGCTGAGAGGCGAGCAGATAGTCCGCGCTTTCGGGCAGGTCGTCCTCCAAGCACGCGTCCGCCACGGTTATGACGCTGCCGCGTTCATACAGACGGTCGAGCGGCTCCTCGCAGAGCGCGTCAAAGAACTCGTCCACATCAAACACACCTGACGGCTCCACCAGTACGCGGTCGTAGCCGCTCATCCCCATGGCAATCAGCTTGGACTTGAACCGCCGTCTGTGACAGTCCGCGTCGCACGCGCCTGCCACCATGTGCAGCCCGCAGCCCTCTTCCTCCAGCTCGCGCAGGAGGAGCATATCCACATTCACCGCGCCGCAGTCGTTCACGAGAATACCGACACGCAGTCCCCGCTTCATCAGCCAACGCGCGTAACGCTTCATAAATTCGGTCTTGCCCGCACCCAGAAAGCCTGTTATCAAATCAATCCGTATCATGCCGCTGTAAGCGCGCGCAGAACGCCTTCAGCTGCGCGTCGCTATCCTCCTTCGGTTTGGCAGTAGGCTCCACAAGCGCCATCTCAGCGGCAAGCACCTCTGTTCCCAGTGCCTTCTTCAGCTTCTTCAACGCCTTTTTGTCGCCGCTGCCCATGTAACACACAAACGCGGCCAGCTTTTTGCCTGCCAACGCCTCGCGGTTGTCCTCAATAAAGGTTCGCAGCGGCGGCGCAAAGCTGCTCGCCCACACAGGGGCACCGAAGATCACCGTGTCATAACGGTCTGCGTTGAAGCTGTAGGGATAGAGCTTCGGTTTCTCCCCCATCAGTGCGCTTTTTCCTCCCCAAAGGTACTTTTTCGCGCCCTTGTCGGGATATGCCTTCACGGGATGAAGTGCCAGCAGCTCCGCCCCCGTCTCAGCGGCGAGCCGCTCCGCTGTCTGTTTTACATTTCCGCTCATGGAATAATAAACAATAATTGTTTTTTTCATAAAAAATACCGCCCCGCTTTCTTCGTATATTTGTATGATTTCATTATAACCGCTTTTTTAGCAAATGTAAACAGAAGATTATACAGTTTTCTGTCGTTAATCCACCACTTTTCATTGACAAAATTCGCAAAAAAGCTTACAATTAAACTTGGGAGAATGGAATTTTTTCAGGAGTGATGAAATGAACAAAGAAACAGACGCACATAATGCTGTTGATAACGGTCAATTTCCACCACTGCCCTCTCAGGATTCAACGCAAACAGACGCTATACAAACAACCCCCGCCCCTGCGGCGGAATCAGCTCAAAAGGACAACACGACAGCACAGCCCGTCGATCAGGAAACACCGATTGCGGAGGATGAAAGCGAACTGCCGTTCCCTTCGGACTCGGCGCCGACAGAGGATTTGTCCCTGCTGCAGCCGTCCCAGCCTCCTTCTCCGGAAACGGCAGGGGGACCTGTACCGCAGCCTTTTGTCCTCAGGCGCAGGCAGCATTACTTTACCAACCTGCCCAATATCGGCCTCGACGCGCAGCCCTTGCGCGCGCCCTGGGAAGAAGCGCCCTCTGCGGAAGAGCTGTCGGAAGATGATTACGATTACCCCAACGGCTACAAGCCTGCCGCGACAGGAAAAGCCGCCATGACAGTTGCCGTAACGGTTGCGTCGGTACTTGCCGCGGCAGTAATTGCCTTTATCATTTACCTCGTTGTTGCCAAGGGAGATCAGTTCACCGCGCTGGTGTCACCGCCCGGCGCAGCAACGGCGGACTCTGTCGCCCAAACGACCATTGTCACCGAACCGCCGACAGACGCGCCGACAGACATCTCTGTCATCATGCCCGACCTGGACGGTCTGAAGGAAGACGAGGCATACAAGCTGCTCAATCAGTCAGAGGTGCGGTATAAGGTCCACAGGGTTTTCAGCGTGGACGTACCCTCCGGCTACATCGTATCGCAGTATCCGCAGCCGTTCTCGTCCTTTATGAGAGGCTCGCAGGAAGCGATTATCTATATCTCCAAGGGTAAGGCGGACGAAATTCACACCACCCCCACGCGACCCAAAACGACCAAACCAAAGGAGAGCACCGCTCCCTCTACCACCAACAGCGCGACCTCCGAATACCTGCTGCCCGATTCCGCGAGCCGCAGGCTGACAAAAAGTGATATCAGCGGTTTTAACCGGGAAACGCTTAATCTGGCGCTCAACGAAATTTACGCGCGCCACGGAAGAAAGTTCTCCGACCCCACCATTAACACCTACTTCGAATCAAAAAGCTGGTACCACCCCACCATTGCGGCAAAGGATTTTGACGACAGCATTCTCAACCAGTTTGAGACATATAACGTAAAGCTAATCACCAACTATCAATCTGAAATGGGATACAGATAACACGGAAGGGAATAGAATCATATGGAACAGTACTGTATTAACTGCATGAAGAAGCTCAACGCTTCCCCCGTTTGCGCACACTGCGGCTGGGACAACAGCTGTCCCCCGCAAACCGAGCCGTATCACCTGCCTCCGGGAACCCTGCTTGCGGGACGGTACCTCGTGGGCAACGTCATCGGCGAGGGCGGCTTCGGCATCACCTACATCGGTCTTCATACCAAGCTGACAAAACGTGTCGCCATCAAAGAATTTTATCCCAGCGGTGCCGCTAACCGCACCAGCATGGTTTCCGATGACGTCATCATCACCAAAGACCGGCAGGAGTTCTTTTCCAAGGGTGTGGAACGCTTTCTGGCAGAGGCAAAAAATCTCGCCGCAGTCTCCGGCGAAGACGGTATTGTTGACGTCATCGACTATTTCCAGGAAAACAACACCGCTTATATCGTGATGGAATACCTGGAAGGCATGACCCTCAAGGACTATGTCAACCGGAACGGTCTTTTCCATCCCGACCAGCTGATCGCCCTGCTGATGCCGCTGATGCGCTCACTGAGTGTGATCCATTCCAACGGCATTATCCACCGGGATATCAGCCCCGACAATATCATGTACACCACCAACGGCAAGCTCAAGCTGATGGACTTTGGCTCCGCGCGCTATTTTACCAACGAGGACAGACAGATGTCGGTGATCCTCAAGCAGGGCTTTGCTCCCGAGGAACAGTACCGCACCAACGGCAACCAGGGACCGCACACGGACATCTATTCGCTCTGCGCCACCATCTACACCTGCATCACCGGCAGAGTACCCGATAACAGCCTCGACCGTTTGGCGGAAGACAAGCTGCTGCGTCCCTCTCAGTTAGGCGTTTCCATTCGTCCGCAGCACGAAAACGCCCTGATGCACGGTCTTGCCGTGAAGGTTGCCGACCGAACCCCCGATATCAACACGCTGATTAATGAGTTTTCCGCCTCCGACGGCATTCATACGGTCTACACCGAAGCCCCCTTCCGCAACTCGGACGTACCGCCCTATCAAAGCACGACGTCGCACCCCAATCCCTGGCAACAGACAAATACGGGAGGGCAATCGCTGTACGACAGTCAGACTAACAATCCGATACAGCCGAACGACCCTGTTCCTACCAAGAACCGTTTACCGCTGATTCTCGGCATTGCCATCCCTTCCGTTGCGGTAGTAGCTGCGCTGATCGTACTCGCGGTTGTGTTTTTCAACCGCAACAGCCAACCGGAAACACCCCCCGAGGAGACAAGCGCCTCGGTGATGGTCGAAACGACCGTAAAGCCGACCGAAACAAAGCCGGAAGGCTCCTCCTCGGTCAGCAGCAAGGCGTCTTCAACCGCAAGCAAGAGCGAAGGCTTATCACTCTCAAAAGCAAGGCTCTATCCGGATAAGCTGAGCGAGATGATGCTGCCGCTTATTCCCGACAACGACGAGAAGGGCAGCGCGTCCGACAAATATGACATCTGCGACATCTACTACGCAAGCGCGAACGATTCCGACTACACCCGTCTGGTATTCGTCTACCGCAATGAGTCCCAGAACTACTACCGCGCTGTGCAAATTGATCCGGAGAACGTCAGCATTAAGGGCGGTGAAGCGGAATACAACGCAACCTACTTCTCTTTTTCAGATCCTGACAAGGATAAAGACAAAGCGACTAAAAATAACATGATTCTCGGCTCCTCCGCCTCACGCTTCAGCGTCACGCAAATTCTGGGCGAGGAAGAACAAACCACTGTCGCCCCCTCTTCCGAAGCCCAAAGCAGCAAAGCATCCAGCGGAACGGAAGAAACGCTTCCTTCTGTTTCCGAGGATGAGAAGGGCTTGTCGGAAAATGACGCTGTAAAATATCCGAAGGAGCTTGCCGCCATGATGCAGAGCCGCATCGCCGAACGCGATGAAAGTGCAGCATCAGGCGACAAAATCGAAATCAAGAATATCTACTATGCGCGCTCCAACACCAACACCGACTTCCGCAGACTGGTGTTTGTCTATGAAAACGTGACGGGCAAATACTTCCGTTCGGTTCAGATTTCACCTGAATATGTCACGGATGAGAAAGGCAAGATGATCTATAATTCCACCTATCTTTCCTTCGACGACACAGGAAAAACGCTGGCGGAAGCTACTGAAAACAGCTGGTACCTCAGCAAAACATACACCAAATACTACTACATCACAACCATCATGTGATACTTCAGACAGGACCCACTGCTATGCAAAAATATTGTTTTAACTGCATGAACCCCCTCGGCAAATCGCCTTTCTGCGGGCACTGCGGCAAAGACAGCCGCATTGAGGCGCCGTCTGTTCCCTATCACCTGCCATGCGGCACTGTCCTGTCGGAACGCTATGTGGTCGGCAGGGTTCTGGGCGAAGGCGGCTTTGGCATTACCTACATGGGTATGGACACCAAGCTATCCAAGCGCGTCGCCGTCAAGGAATTTTATCCCTTGGGCATCGCCTCACGCGACTGCGCCGTTTCCGCCAATGTAATCGTACCCGAAGACCAAGAGGAATTCTTTGTCAACGGCGTCGACCGTTTTTTGGTCGAGGCGCGCAGCGTTGCCAAGTTTGCGGACGAGGACGGTATTGTAGGCGTGCAGGATACGTTTACGGAAAACAACACCGCCTATATCGTCATGGACTATCTGGACGGAGAGAATTTAAAACAATACGTCGACAACCACGGCACACTTTCCTTTGACGCCGTCATGCGTCTGCTGGTACCCGTGATGAAGGCGCTCAAGGACATGCACGCCAAAGGCGTTATCCACCGCGACATCAGCCCCGACAACATCATGTTTACCAAAAAAGGCGGTCTGAAGCTCACTGACTTCGGCTCCGCCAAATATTACACAAGCGACGACAAGCAAAAGGCTGTCATTCTCAAGCAGGGCTTTGCTCCCGAGGAACAATATCACCTCAACAGCGAGCAGGGGCCCTATACCGATGTATATGCCCTGTGCGCCACCATCTATTACTGCATTACGGGCAAGGTTCCCGTTCCCGCACGCAAGCGTATCCCCGACGACACGCTGCCCCATCCCTCGCAGCTGGGGGCGGATATACGCCCCAGCAGTGAAAAGGCGCTCATGCGTGGTCTGGCAGTGCGTGCCAAAGACCGTATTCCCGACATGAGCACCCTCATGCGCGAGTTGACCGACCGCTGCGAAGCGCTGGCTGCAACCATTACCAAGCTGCCTGAGAAGCCCATGGAGGAAGTAGAACCCGAACCGACGGGCGATCCTGCCAGTCCCGACGAGTACAAGGACGCCAAGAGAAGAGGCGAACTGCAGCCCCCCACCAAGGAAATAGACAAATCATCCAAGCAGCGTTCGCGTCTTTCCGTGGCGTTAGTGGCCGGGATCCCTACCGTTATAGTGGCAGTTGTGATTGTGTTTTCTATTGTCATGGCGGGCCGTTCGGCTGAAAAGAAAGCGGAACAGGATGCTGCACAGACCACCGTTGCCGAATCATACGTCGATATCGGGCAGCTGCTCTCGGGGATTGAATCACGCCCGAGCGTTCCCGCTTCAACGCGCAGCAGTTCCTCGGCGGCAGAGGAGACGACCGCAGCGCTCAAGCCTCTTACAGTCTCGCAGGCAAAAAATCATGTAGACGACCTGAAAAATTATTTCTTCAATAACATATTCAACTCCGACAACAAGGCGCGGTACGGAAACAAAATAGAGCTGCGCAATATCTATTACAGCGTAAAACGCACCGACAGCAGCACTTCGTATATCGCCTTTGTCTATCGCAATGAAACCGTCGATTACTACCGCGTTCTCTATCTTTCCTCCGATCTCTTTTACGAAGAGGACGATACGCTGAAATTCAGAAGTACGCAAATGCTTGCTTCCGACGCAGATCCTTCCATAACCACTGCACTCAACAATTGCTGGTTCCTCCAAAGCGGAATTAATCTGCTGTTCAGCAAAACTACCATTTTATAGAAAGGTTACCATATGCAAAGCTATTGCTTTCATTGTATGAAGCCGCTTACGGGCGACGGAATATGTCCCCACTGCGGACACTCCGCCAACGACAGTGCGCCTGTCGCGCCGTATCATCTCAAGCCGGGCGCTGTACTGCATGAACGTTTTCTCGTAGGCACCGTTCTCGGCGAGGGCGGCTTCGGCATTACTTATATCGGCTTGGATTTAACGCTCGCCAAGCGCGTTGCCATCAAGGAGTTCTACCCCTCCGGCGCAGCCAACCGCACTGTGCTTTCCTCCGAAATCATTGTCACACAAGGAAAACAGA
>ONEN01000003.1 GCA_900316815.1 uncultured Eubacteriales bacterium
TGTCCGTTTTCGTTCTGGCGGCGCTGCTGCTGTTTTCGGCGCTGTTCGCCGTTTCGGCGGCGGCTTCTCCCGTCATAGACGACAACGCGGACGTATTTACCGCGGAGCAGGAGGCGGACCTGACCGTCAAAATGGAAACAGCCTGCAACCAAACCGGCTGGCAGCTGATCATTTATTCCTTTGATCAGGGGTTGTCGGGCGACAAGCTCAGAAAATTCTGCGACAATTATTATGACCGCGGCGGCTTTGCCAAGGACGCGATCATGTTCGCCATTGACAACGAATCGGGCAAGCGCAAGATTCTCGCCTACGGCGACGTAGAGCACTACTTCGACAAAACCAACCGCCTCGACGATATGGCCGACAAGCTTTCGCCCTATACCCAATCGGGCGATATGTACGGCGCGGCGCAGGTGTTCATCACCGAAACGGAAGCCGTTCACAGCATGGGCAAGCCCAATCTGTTCGTGCTTTCCCTGCAGCGGCGCGGCTGGATATACGGTCTGATCGCGGCGGCGGCGGGACTGCTCTTCTTCTTCGGCAACCGTTCGCGCTACAAGAATATGGGCAAGGCGGGCACCTACGACCTCAACGCCAACAGCAGCGTCGACGTTGCAGAGTACGCGGATGATTTTGTCACACAGCACACCACCGTGAGAACCATCGAGAGGGACAACAGCTCCTCGGACGGTCACACGAGCGGCGGTCACGCGAGCAAGGATTTTTAACAACAGCATAGCAGTAAAGCTCAAGGCGGAAATTTACCTGACGCCGAGACCGTTACCCTTTGGCACCCGTTACGGCGGGCGCGTCAGCATGTAAGCATGTTACAGACGGCGGTGAGCTTTTCACCGCCGTTTTTTTGATATTCACCATACGGAGAACGGAAGTATATGGAACCAACAACGGCAACCCGCGTGGCGGTCATCACCATTATTGTGGAGGAGCCCTCCTGTGTGCCCGCCATCAATGCAATACTCCATTCCGCCGCCGACTGCATCATCGGCAGAATGGGCATACCCTACCGCGAAAAGAACATCAGCATCATCAGCGTAGCAGTCGACGCCGATCCAAACGTCATCAATAACATTTCGGGCAAGCTCGGCAGGCTGTCGGGCGCGACCGTCAAAACAGCTTATTCCAAGAAATAATGAATATGGAATCCATCATCGAACAACTCAGAACCAACCGTACCGCCTCGCGGGAGGAGCTTGTCTTTCTGCTGGAAAACTGCGGCGACACCGAGCGCGAGGCGCTTCGCAAGGCGGCGCAGGAGACCGCGCTGGCGCACTTCGGGAACAAAATATATATCCGCGGGCTGATAGAGATATCGAGCGTCTGCAAAAACGACTGCTTCTACTGCGGCCTTCGCCGCTCCAACGGGAACGCCGTGCGCTACCGCCTGACCAAGGAGCAGATTTTGTCGAGCTGCGAAAAGGGCTATGCCCTCGGGTTCCGCACCTTTGTGCTCCAGGGCGGCGAGGACGGCTGCTACACCGACGAGGCGGTATGCGATATCGTCCGCTCGATTAAAGAGCGCTTTCCCGACTGCGCCGTCACCCTCTCGCTGGGCGAGCGCGGCGAGGAGAGCTTCCGCCGCCTGCGCGGGGCGGGAGCGGACAGGTACCTGCTGCGGCACGAAACCGCCGACGAGGCGCATTACGCAAGGCTGCACCCCGCCAATATGAGCGGTGCGGAGCGGCAGCGGCAGCTGTTTGCCCTCAAGCGGCTCGGCTTTCAGACGGGAGCGGGCTTTATGGTCGGCTCGCCGTACCAGACGACAGAGAACCTCGCAGACGATCTGCTCTTTCTCAAGCGCCTGGAGCCGCAGATGTGCGGCATCGGACCCTTTATTCCGCACAAGGACACGGATTTCCGCGATATGCCGCAGGGCAGCCTGACCATGACCCTCACGCTGCTGGCGATCATCCGTCTGATGCACCCGCGGATCCTGCTGCCCGCCACCACCGCGCTGGGCACGATCCATCCCAAGGGCAGGGAAATGGGCATTCTGTACGGTGCGAACGTCGTCATGCCCAATCTGTCGCCCAAGGAGCACCGCAAGGACTACGCCCTCTATGACAATAAAATCTGCACGGGCGACGAAGCCGCCGAGTGTATCCGCTGCCTGTCGGCGCGTATGCGCTCCATCGGGTATCAAATCGTCACCGACCGCGGCGATTACAGAGAATAAAAGATGAATTTTGCATAAAGGATAAAATCAGAATAAACCATAAGGAGAATACGATCATGGCACTTTACGACCCGAAATCCCTCAAGGCAGAGGAATTTATCAACGACGAAGAAATTCAGGCGTCCCTGCAGTACGCCGACGAAAACAAGGACAATTTTGACCTGATCGATCAGATCATCGCCAAGGCGAAGCTGCGCAAGGGCATTTCGCACCGCGAGGCAAGCGTTTTGCTCGCCTGCGAGGACGAGGCGAAGCTCAGGGAAATCTACGCCCTCGCCGAGCAGATCAAAAAGGACTTCTACGGCGACCGCATCGTCATGTTCGCGCCGCTCTACCTGTCCAACTACTGCGTCAACGGCTGCGTTTACTGCCCCTATCACGCCAAAAACAAGCACATCTGCCGCAAAAAGCTCACGCAGGACGAGGTGAGAGCGGAGGTGATCGCGCTGCAGGATATGGGTCACAAGCGCCTTGCGATCGAGTCGGGCGAGGACCCTGTCAACAACCCCATCGAATACATCCTGGAATGTATCGACACCATCTATTCCATCAAGCATAAGAACGGCGCCATCCGCCGCGTCAACGTCAACATCGCCGCCACCACGGTGGAGAACTATAAAAAGCTCCACGACGCGGGCATCGGCACCTATATCCTGTTCCAGGAGACCTACCACAAGAAGAGCTACGAGGCGCTGCACCCCACGGGACCCAAGCACAACTACGCCTATCACACCGAGGCGATGGACCGCGCCATGGAGGGCGGCATTGACGACGTCGGTCTGGGCGTGCTCTTCGGTCTGGAGCTGTACCGCTACGAGCTGGCGGGACTGCTGATGCACGCCGAGCACCTGGAGGCTGTTCACGGCGTGGGACCGCACACCATCAGCGTGCCGCGCATCCAGCCCGCCGACGACATCGACCCGGGCGACTTTGACAACGGCATTGACGACGACACCTTTGCCAAGCTGATCGCCATCATCCGCATCGCGGTTCCCTACACGGGCATGATCATCTCCACCCGCGAGAGCGCCGAGGTGCGCAAAAAAGCGCTGCGCCTGGGCATTTCGCAGATCAGCGGCGGCTCGCGCACCAGCGTGGGCGGCTATGTGGAGGAGGAAAAGGAGGAGGAGAACTCCTCGCAGTTTGACGTTTCCGACCGCCGCACGCTCGACGAGGTAGTGCGCTGGCTGATGGAGCTGGGCTACATTCCGTCCTTCTGCACCGCCTGCTACCGCGAGGGAAGAACGGGCGACCGCTTTATGGCCCTGTGCAAGAGCGGACAGATACAGAACTGCTGCCATCCCAACGCGCTGATGACCCTGGAGGAGTACCTGGTGGACTATGCCTCTCCCGAGACCCGCGCCATCGGTGAAAAGGTGATCGCCGAGCAGCTCAACAATATTCCGAAGGAGAAGGTGCGGCAGATCGCCGGAAAATACATTGAGGAAATCAAAAACAACGGCAAGCGCGATTTCCGTTTCTAAAAGAGTTACCGATAAGAGGTGAAGAGGATATGTCGCTGAATTCAACTCCCTCGGGCGAGAGGATTCACATCGGCTTTTTCGGCAGGCGCAACGCGGGCAAATCGAGCCTGGTCAACGCCTTTACCAACCAACCGCTCTCGGTGGTGTCCGACGTAAAGGGCACCACCACCGACCCTGTTTCCAAGGCGATGGAGCTGCTGCCCCTCGGCCCGGTAATGATTATCGACACCCCGGGCTTTGACGACGAGGGCTCCCTGGGCGAGGAGCGCGTCCGCCGCGCCAAACGGGTGCTCAACCATGTGGACGTGGCGGTGCTGGTGGTGGACGGCGCCGTGGGCAAAACAGCCGCCGACCGCCAGCTGATTGAAATATTCCAAAAAAAGCAGATCCCCTACCTGATCGCCTATAACAAGAGCGACCTGGCAGGGGAGGAGCCGTCGGACGGCATCGCCGTCAGCGCGCTGCGCAAAACCAATATTGAGCAGTTAAAGGAGGCGGTGGCGCACCTGGTCAGGACGGACGGCGAGGATAAGCACATCTGCGCCGATCTGGTCAACTACGGCGATCCGGTGGTGCTGGTGGTGCCGATCGACAAGGCGGCGCCCAAGGGCAGACTCATCCTGCCCCAGCAGCAGACCATCCGCGACCTGCTCGACGCGGGCGCGGTGCCGGTAGTCTGCCGCGACGAGGAGCTGGCGCTCACGCTGCTGAAGCTCAGCGCGCAGCCGAAGCTGGTCATCACCGACAGCCAGGCGTTCGGGCGCGTCAAGGATATTGTCCCGGCAAGCGTGCCGCTCACCTCGTTTTCGATTCTGATGGCGCGCTACAAGGGCTTTTTGCAAAGCGCCGTGGCGGGCGCGGCGGCGATTGAAAAGCTGCGCGACCGCAGCCGCGTATTGATTGCCGAGGGCTGCACCCATCACCGCCAGTGCGACGACATCGGCACGGTGAAGCTGCCCTGTATGCTCAGGCGGTACACGGGCAAATCCATCTCCATAGAAACCAGCTCGGGAAAGGGCTTCCCGGAGGATTTGACTCCCTATGACCTGATCATCCACTGCGGCGGCTGTATGCTCAACGAGCGCGAGGTCGCCTACCGCCGCAAGTGCGCGGAGGACAGCGGCGTACCCTTTACCAACTACGGCACCGCGCTGGCATATATGCAGGGAATCTTAAAGCGCACCCTCGGTGTGTTTCCCGATTTGTGCAAAACTATATAGTATAAAATAAGCCGGCGCGTTTGCCGCGCCGGCGCAGGGAGAAGGGACGGAAGTCAATTTTGAGAACGGAATGGCTTACACAATGCCGCAAAGCGGCAATTCATGTGCCTCAGGCACAATTCATTACGCAGTAAATTCATGCCGCTCAGCGGCAATTCATTCCTGTGCCGACGCAGGGTAACGCTTGCAGCGTTTTCTATAACGGAAACCGTTAATTCAGGAATGAATAGCACCTTCGGTGCATGAATTGGCTTCGCCATGAATTGCCATTGTTGCCGCGTTAGGTTGCGGCGGGCTTCTCTTTTGTCAGAAACTCAATGCTGCGCTCAATGGCGTCCACCGAGGTGCCCCAGTCCTGCCCCTTGTTGCGGTAGTCGAACATCGTCACAAAGTGGGAAATGTCCTTTTTCAGCGTTTCCAGATATTGCTTGACCAGTGCCAGCGTATCCTCGTGGAACGCGGGGAGCTGCTTGGAGGGCACGCCGCCCTTGCCCGCGGCGGCGGTCATCAGCAGGCGGTAATGGTTCAGGCAGATGAACGGCTGGTCGCGGTAGGTTTGGGTGAACTCCTGTCCCTTCGCCCACTCGGCGAACACAATGGCGATCAGGTGCAGCATGTCCTTTTCCACGCGGTCGCACACATAGCAGGAGTTGAGCATGGTTCCCAGCGCCTCCAGCTGCTTTTTGTCGGGTTTGCCTGCCTTCTTGGGCATGTGGTTCTCCAGTATCTCCTGCAGATGGCTTTCGAGTATCAGCGCGTTCGGCAGCCTTTGCCCCACCTGCGTCATTTTGGCGTAGTGGCGGTGGCAGAAGCCCTTCTTGTTTGTTTCAACGCGCACGGACGGCTCCATCATGGCGTCGCCCGTCACAAATGTGCAGTACTGCTCCTCCAGCATGTGCTCCATGCGGCAGAGCGGACAGCCGTCGCGCGGTGCAAAAAGGTCGTTAATTGGTATAGTGACAATGGTTTCCTTCATTTCCTGTACCTCCTTGGCAAAAAATTGTTGTTTATGGATAATATGACAAAAAATTACTATTGAGACAGGCGTTCGAGCCTTTGGGTATCTGCTTTTCGATAAAATAAGTATAGCATATTTTATTAAATTGTGCTATAATATCGTAAAAATTAATGCGGAGAACCTTATGATTGTTTTTCACGGCATCACCGACCTTGACCTTGCCCAGACGCTTGACTGCGGCCAGTGCTTCCGCTGGGGCAAAAATCCCGACGGCTCCTTTTCGGGCGTGGCGTTCGGGCAGTGTGTTACCGTTTCTATGGACGGCTCGGATTTAACGGTGGACGGCGCGGACGAGGGCGACCGCGAGCGCTGGCAGCGCTATTTTGACCTCGGCGCCGACTACGCGCAAATGCGTCAAACGCTGAGCGCGCTGCATCCCGTACTGAAGGAAGCGGCGGAGTATGCGGGCGGCATCCGTATTCTGCGGCAGGAGCCGTACGAGGCGCTCTGCACCTTTATTATTTCACAGAACAACAATATCGCGCGTATCAAGGGAATCGTGCAGCGGCTTTGCGAATGCTGCGGCGAGAGGCTGCCCGACGGCAGCTTTGCGTTCCCGACGGCGGAGGTAATGAGCCGCCTGAGCGCCGACGATCTGGCGCCGCTGCGGGCGGGCTTTCGGACGCGCTATCTGCTTGACGCCGCGCGCAGAGTGAGCGCGGGCGAGGTGGACCTTGCCTTTTGCGAAACCGCTCCCTACGAAGCGGCGCGCGCCGAGCTGATGAAGATTACGGGCGTGGGCGTGAAGGTGGCAGACTGCACGCTGCTGTTCGGTATGCACCGCACCGAGGCGTTTCCGCTGGATGTGTGGATGAAGCGCGCAATGGCAAATCTTTTTCCCGAAATAGCGCCTTCTGCCTTTGGAGACTGTGCCGGAGTGGCGCAGCAGTATATTTTTCATTACAGCCGAATGCATCCCGAATTGTTTTCAAAGAATGATAATTAGGGCAATATGCACTATTATTTTATATATTTTTGTGCAAACAGCCGAAATCAACTGTGAGAACTGACAAAATATCCGAGAATATTTTTACCGTAAATTTTTCACATTCAATTGCGAGATTTGTTTGTCTATGGTATAATCATGCCAGATAGTAGGTCAAAAGCCTAAATCGGAAAATTTATTTAGAAGAGGAGCAATTAACATGAGAGCACTGAAAAGAACCGTTTCCGTTCTGCTTTCTTTGATGCTGGTCCTTGGCATGGTAGCTATGGGCGCAGGCACAGTGAGCGCAGCGGAAACCAACACCATCACCGTTTCATCCAACATCGCATCCACCGTGACGCAAACCTACACACCCGGTGTCAGCGAGCAGGTGACTGTTACCTATGCCATGAAGGTCAATCAGCCTGTGGTAGAGGGACAGGGCGTCGTTACGTTTGACAAAAACGTACTGAAGGTTGCTTCCGGCAACACCGCCACCACCTTCTATGCCGACCTGACAGGCGGCGCTAAGGTTGTTAACCTTGAGAAGACCGACGGCAGAATCCCCTTCAACTTCTCCAACACCGCTTCCTATGACATGACCGCAAATACCAAGTTTGTGTCTGTTGTGTTCGACATCATCGGTACGGGCGACACCACCGTTAACCTCAACATGGAGGTTCTCACGGTAACCAAGGGCGACCCCACCAAGCTTGCCGACGACGTTGTTGTAATTGACGACGATGTTAACGACACCACCGCTTATACTGCGGCCACGGAAGGAAAGGTTACTCCCGAGCAGTCGCTGGCTGATTTCAGCAACTTCCTTTACAGATACCGCACCTACCTCGACGGTAAGGTAAGCCTCTCCTATGTGTTCTACAAGAACCCCAGAGGCGGCTTTGATCCCTCTACCCTGAGCGTAAGATTCTCCGGCCCCGCCGAGCTGACCGACCAGAACAAGACTGTTGCTTACTCCTCCATTCCCGTGAGCAGCAACGCGCTCAACAGATATGAGTATCAGATGTACTCCGCAATGTTCAGCCAGCCCGTTACCTGCGAGATTCTCCAGAATGGTCAGGTTATCGCGAAGGACACCTACTCCATTGAGCAGTACGTAATTGATAACATCGGTTCCGCCAACGATAAGCTGGCTACCCTCTACAAGACGCTGCTTAACTTCGGTGCGAAGGCGCAGACTCAGTTCAACAAGTTCACCGACGCTCCTGCCGACAGAAATATCGACTACACCATGCAGCAGATCACTGCCGACGACATTACCCTGCCCGCAGGCGTAGGCGAGAAGCCCGACCTCACCGACATCGGTCTGAAGTTCTACAAAGAGAGCGGCGCATATCTCGCGGCGACCGACCTGAAGGTTATCTATCAGGTTAAGGATAAGACCTTGTTCGCCAACGCTTCCGCTACACTGGACGGCGAAGCGCTTCCCTTCACCAATTACAACACCAGCGGTACCGCGCAGCAGCTGACGATTGATACCATCGCTTCTCCGCTGCTGGATAAGGCGTTCGAGATCACGTTCAACAACGGCAAGGTTTACAAGACCTCCATCCTGGCACAGGTAAAGACCAAGCTGGCTGAGGATCCCACCAATCAGTTCTATATGGCTGTTTATTGGTACAACCAGGCTGCTAACGCATACTTTAACAAGTAATTCAAGCGATTAAATGAAAATTTAATATTCATACCTAAAAAAGGAGGTGTAATAGAGTTGAAATACATGAAGGCTATGATGGATATCGTAGAGCTGGAGGTTGAGGACGTTGTTCTGACCAGCGGCTGTGAGGACGATGAGTGCCTCGAGGACGGTGCGTTGCCCTGCGATTACGATGCGTAATTGCCATTGTTAAAACATAAGCTGCTGCGCTCGGTCGAGTGCAGCAGCTTATTGTTTTGCAGACAGATGAACACTGTTACGGCAAGGTATTGCCTTGCGCTGAATAATAATACGAAAGAAATACAGGTTGGTGATTCGTTTGAAATTGATTACTGAAGGAGACAGTCTGGTTAAATCCGTTCTCGGAACCAAAAAGGTCATGCCGCAGGCGCGCTACCGCCGGTCGGACTTTGTTGTGCAGCACACTTACCGGGGCAAAAGCTATCTCTTCAATACCTTTACAAAGAAATGCTATCAAATGGAAGGAGAGGCTTTTGATACGGCGCGCGATAAGCGCTATACTGCTGACGAGGTGGCGGACAGCGCTGCCCTTACCGAGCTGGTCGGCAGTCATTTTCTGGTGCCCGAGGATAAGGACGAAGCCGAAACCTATGTCAGCTTTTGCTATATTGCCCGTACGCTGAAGCTGAAACAGAGCGGCTAAAGAGGAGACGGTTGCGCAGACCATCGAGTTCATCAAAAAGGTGCGCAATCCCAAGGAGAAGGTGAATTTCCTTTGGTTCGGCGGAGAGCCTCTGGTGGGCGAGCGGATCATCGACAAAATTTGCGCGGGTATGCGCGAGGCGGGCATTGAGTACACCTCCCGCATGATTTCCAACGGCAGCCTGATCACGCAGGAGAATATTGTCAAAATGCGCGACGAGTGGCACCTGAAGCGGATGCAGATTTCGCTTGACGGTGTGGAGGAGGAGTATAATCGCCGCAAAAATTACTATTTCAACTACGAATCGGCATATTGGCACGTGCTGTCGCGCATCAAGCTGATCAACGAAAGCGGTATTTATTTGACTATCCGCGTCAATGTGGATGAGGGCAACATCGACGGCGTGCTGACCATGCTGGATGACATCGAGAACTTTATTGTCGATCCCAAGCTGATTTCGTTCGATATGGCGCCTCTGTTTGATTTGCGCACCGGGGAGAAGAGCGCTCAAATCTGGGAAAAGTGCTTTGCCATAGCGGACGCAATCAACGCGCGCGGCTTTCGCACCGCTTCCCATTATTCCGTCAGCAAGACGAAGATCCATTTTTGTATGGCAGATACACCGCGCCAATCGCTGGTTATCTCCCCTGAGGGCAAGCTGTACAGCTGCGAGCATGTCGCTTCCGTGGAATCGCTGGGCGACGTTTGGGAGGGCGTGACCAACACGGCGCTGGTGAAAAAGCTTGAGAGCGTGGAGCCCGCGCAGGAGCACTGCAGGGGCTGCTTCTCGCTGCCGCAGTGTACGACCTTTACGGGCTGCCCGAATTACAGGACAGACTGCCGCTTTGTCGCGCGCAAGCGCCTGGACGTAGCCCTGGATAAAATGCTGCGCTATTTTGAAAAAAATCAAAAGGACGGAGAAGATACCGAGGAATCGGACGCCGTCTGCTGAAAAAAGGCGTGCCGCACGGCACGCCTTTCGTTATGTTTTATGATGAAATGTTGTAAAACCGCTTTGCGTTTTCGCAGGTGATGTCGAGCAGCTCCTGAACGCCGACGCCGCGCAGGGCGGCTATTTTTTCCGCCGCGTAAAGAATCATCGCGCTGTCGCAGCGCTTGCCGCGATAGGGGACGGGCGCCATGTAGGGCGCGTCGGTTTCGAGCAGCAGGCGGTCAAGCGGCATGTCCGCCGCTACCTCCGGGCTGTGGCGCGCGTTCTTGAAGGTCACCACGCCGCCTAAGCTGATATAGCAGCCGAGCCGCACCGCTTCGCGCGACAGCTCTACGCTGCCCGAAAAGCAATGCACCAGCGCTTTGGGCTTGTAGCGGCGCAGCAGGTCAAAGACGTCGCCGTGCGCCTCGCGGTCATGTACGATGATGGGCATGTGCAAATCGAGCGACAGCTCCAGCTGTTCCTTAAAAACGCGCTGCTGCAGGGGGCGCGGGATGTCCCAGTGGTAGTCCAGCCCCGTTTCGCCGATGGCGACCACCCTGGGGTGCTTTGTCAGGGCGGCAATTTGGTCAAGGTAATCGGCGGGCATATCTTCAAGGTTTTCGGGATGAAAGCCCACTGCCGCGTAGAAGTACGGATAGGTCTCCGCAAAAGCGATGGCGCGCGCCGCCGAAGCTAAATCAACGGCGTTGTTCACGACGCCGCACACGCCGCGGGACGGCAGCTCGCGGAGGAGGGATTCCCTGTCCCCGTCGAACCAGCTGTCGTCATAATGCGCGTGCGCGTCAAATATATGGTTAAACATGAGCAGTTCCTACCTGTAAAAAGCAGGGGCGCACGGTCGGGTGCGCCCCGTTGTTGTTTTGTATTTTGTCAGCTGATTTTCCAGCCTGCGGGCATGTCGTCGCCGAGGATGACCAGCCTGAGCTGCTCCTTTTCTCCCTCGCCGTGAACCGCCGAGAGAATCATGCCGTGGCTTTCAATGCCGCAAAGCTTGACGGGCTTGAGGTTGGACACAAAGAGAATCTTCTTGCCCACCAGATCCTCGGGCTTGTAGTATTTGGCGATGCCGCTGACGATAGTGCGCTCGTCCGCGCCGTCAAAAATGGTGAATTGCAGCAGCTTCTTGGACTTTTTTACCTTTTCGCACGCCTTGACTTCACCGACGCGGATGTCGCTTTTGGCAAAATCGTCAATGCCGATCTGCGCCACATTGGCAAGCTCCTCGCGGATCGCCTTTACCTCTTCGCTTTCGCCGTCATTGTTTTTGATGATGGCGTTCAGCTCCTCGATCTCCTTCTCCACGTCAATGCGGGGGAAGAGCGCCTCGCCCTTCTTGACGGTCACGCAGAGCGGCAACGCGCCGAATTGGTTTGCCTTGTCGTAGCCCGCGCACTTTTCGCACGCGCCGATCTGCTCCAGCGCCTTGGGCATGGTGGTCGGCATGAACGCCGACAGCAGGGTCGTCACGATGCGGATGGTGTCGAGCAGGTTGTAGAGCACCGTAGCCAGACGCGGGCGCTTGGCTTCATCCTTCGCCAGAACCCACGGGGTCGTCTCGTCGATGTATTTGTTCGCGCGGGAAACCACCTTGAAGATTTCCGCCAGCGCGTTCTGCAGCTGCGTTTTGTCGATAAAGCCGTCCACCTTGTCGCGCAGGGCGGTCGCCTCGGCAATCAGATCGTCGTCAAATTCGCCGCTTTCGCGCTCAGCGGGCAGGGTGCCGCCGAAGTATTTTTCCACCATTGCCACGGTGCGGGAAACCAGGTTGCCCAGACCGTTCGCCAGGTCAGAGTTGATGCGGTTGATCATGATCTCGTTGGAGAATGAGCTGTCCGCGCCCAGCGCCATCTCGCGCATGATGTGGTAGCGGATGGCGTCCGCGCCGTAGCGCTTGCCCAGTACGAACGGGTCTACCACGTTGCCGAGGGATTTGGACATTTTTTGACCGTTAAAGGTGATCCAGCCGTGAACCGCCAGATGCTTGGGCAGCGGCAGCTCGAGCGCCATCAGCATGGCGGGCCAGATGATCGCGTGGAAGCGCATGATGTCCTTGGCGACCATGTGGACGTCGGCGGGCCAGTATTTGTCGTAATCGTTGTAGCGGCCGTTCAGGTAGCCCAGAGCGGTGATATAGTTGGAGAGCGCGTCGATCCAGACATAGACAACGTGCTTCTCGTCAAAGGTGACGGGAATGCCCCAGCTGAACGAGGTGCGCGAAACGCACAGATCCTCCAGACCGGGCTTGATGAAGTTGTTCACCAGCTCGGTGGCGCGGGTCTTGGGCTGCAGGTAGTCGGTTTCGGTCAGCAGCTTTTCGATGCGCTCGGCAAAGGGGGACATTTTGAGGAAGTACGCCTCCTCCTTGGCTTCCACGACCTCTCTGCCGCACTCGGGACATTTGCCGTCAACCAGCTGGCTTTCCGTCCAGAAGCTCTCGCAGGGCGTGCAGTATTTGCCCTTGTATTCGCCCTTGTAAATATAGCCGCGGTCGTACAGCTCTTTGAAAATCTTCTGTACGCTTTCCACATGGTAGTCGTCGGTGGTGCGGATGTAGCGGTCGTAGCTGATGTTCATAAAGCGCCACAGGCCCTTGAAAATCTCGGCGATCTCGTCAACGTATTCCTTGGGAGTAACGCCCTTTTCGGCGGCTTTCTGCTCAATTTTCAGACCGTGCTCGTCCGTGCCCGTCAGAAACATGACGTCGTATCCCTGCATACGTCTGTAGCGCGCGATGGAGTCGCAGGCTACGGTGGTGTAGCAGTGCCCGATGTGCGGGTTGCCCGAGGGATAATAAATCGGCGTTGTGATATAATACGGTTTTTTCTCACACATATTTTGTCCTCCTTAGGCCTGTTCAGCCAAAATTTGCTTTAACCACTATTATATCAAATTTCGTCCGCTATTGCAAGCCCGTGATTATTTATCCCGTGATTTTGAGAACAGCGCCGCGCAAAGGGAAAAGAACAGCGCCGCCGCCACGCCGCCCGCCGCGCTCTTGAGCCCGCCCGTGAGGATGCCGAGCGCGCCGTCCCGGCGCAGCGCGTCGCGCACGCCCTGCGCCATCAGGCTGCCGAAGCCGCAAATCGGCACCGCGGCGCCCTCCTGTCCGAAATCCGTCAGCGGTTGGTAGAGTCCCAGCGCGCCCAGGATGACGCCCGCCACCACAAAGGAGGTGAGAATGCGTGCGGGGGTGAGGTTGGTTTTGTCAATGAGCAGCTGACCGATCACACAGATCGCGCCGCCCGTGAGAAACGCTAAGAAAATCGACATGGAAAGACTCCTTCCTTTTTTGGTAGCGTGCCCCGTTTCGGCGGAAAAATACGCCCGAAGGGGGCTTGCGGAAAACGGAGGGGCGAGAATGTGACAAATTTCTGAAAATTCTGAAAATTTACAAAATCCGCTACCAAAACGGAATAATTTATGTTACAATACAGAATGGATTAAAATGCAGGGGGAAACCCTGCCAAGGAGTGAAACAGATGATAGAGGTAAAGAACCTCAGTAAACGCTATGGCAAAATCACGGCGCTGGATAATATCAGCTTTACCGTAGATACGGGCGAGGTGCTGGGCTTTCTGGGACCGAACGGCGCGGGAAAGTCTACCACGATGAATATTATCACGGGCTATATTTCTTCCACGTCGGGCACCGTTACGGTGGACGGAAGCGAGATTTTGGCGGAGCCGAAGAAAACCAAGCAGAAAATCGGCTATCTGCCCGAGATCCCGCCGCTGTATGTCGATATGACGGTGCGCAAATATCTGGATTTTATGTTTGACCTCAAGCGCGTCAAGCTGCCAAAGAAGGAGCATGTCGGCGAGGTGATGCGGCTGGTCGGGCTGGAAAAGCACGGCGACCGCCTGATTAAGAACCTGTCAAAGGGCTACCGCCAGCGCGTCGGCTTTGCGCAGGCGCTTCTGGGCAATCCGCCCGTCATCATCCTTGACGAGCCGACGGTCGGCCTTGACCCCAAGCAGATCATCGAGATCCGCAAGCTGATCAAGAGCCTGGGCAAAAAGCATACCGTTATTTTCTCGTCCCATGTGCTCAGCGAAATTTCCGCTACCTGCGACCGCATTATCATTATCGCGGACGGAAAGCTTGTTGCCGACGCCAAAACGGATGAGCTGTCGAGCGTGCTGTCCAACGAGAGGGAGCTGACGGCGGTCATCGAGGGCAAGGCTTCGGAGATCCTGGCGGAGCTGAAAAAGATTCCCGATGTGACAAGGGCGAAAAAGACGGAGAGCGTTTCTAATAACGCGGGACGCTACAGCATAGAGTATAAGCAGGGCGCCGACGTGCGGCGCGAGGTATTTAACGCGATGGCGCGGATCTATTGCCCGATTCTGGAACTGAAGGCGGGCACCGAGAGCCTGGAGGAGCTTTATCTGAAGCTTACCTCCGAAACGAAAGGGGGAGAGGCGTAATGGTTGCTATTTATAAACGCGAGATGTCGGGTTACTTCAGCTCGGCAATTGCCTATGTGGTGCTGGCGGTGTATTATTTCTTCTCGGGACTGTTTTTCTACACCTACTGCTTCTACCGTGATTCCGCGAGCCTTTCCTATGTGTTCGCGAATATGTTCTACATTGTGATGTTCATTATTCCCGTGCTGACGATGAAGACCTTCTCTGAGGAAAAGCGCCAGAAGTCCGACCAGGCGCTGCTCACCTCACCTGTGAGCCTCACCGAGATCGTGCTGGGCAAGTTCCTCGGCGCGCTGACGATTTATGCGATGTGCTGCGCCATCTTCCTTGTGTACGGCGTTGTGATTTCCTTCTTCGCGCAGCCGCAGTGGTCGGTGGTGCTCTGCACCCTGCTGGGACTGCTGCTGCTGGGAGCGGGCATGATCGCGATCAACATCTTTATTTCGTCGCTGACCGAGAGCATGGTGGTGGCGGCTGTCATCGGCATGGCGGCAGGTCTGGTTATCGACACCATGGGCTACTTTGTCAGCCTGATTCCCGTGGACTGGATCCAGTTTGCACTGGGAAAAATCAATTTCCTGAGCTACTATACGAATTTTACCTACGGCATTCTCAGTGTCGTTGACGTTATCTTTTTCCTGAGCGTGGCGGGACTCTTCCTGTTCTTCACCGTCCGCGTTCTGGAAAGACGCCGCTGGAGCTAAGGAGGGATATCATGGCTGAGAAAAAACAAACCTCCGCGCAGGCGGAACTGACAGAGGAAACAATGACGGACAGCAAGGTGGAAACGACAACGGAAAACGAGAATATAGAAACCAAGACAGAAACAGCGGAAAACGAGAGCACCGAAACCAAGAAGGATACAAAAAAGAAGGATAAAAAGCCAAAGAAGGAATCAGAGAGCAAGGGCGGCTTGAAGGCGCTGCTGCGCTCGCGCAAGCTGCGCCACGGTTCGCTGGCGGTCGTGTTTACCGCGGTGGCGGTAGCGGTCGTCATACTGGTGAACATCGTGGCGGGGCTGCTGGTGGATCGTTTTCCCGATCTGAAGGCGGACTTCACCGCTAACAAGGCGTTCGCGCTGTCCGACGACACCAGGGATTATATGAGCCACCTGAGCAAGGACATCAAGTTCTACATCATCTCAAAAGAGGACGACTTTGTGAACACCGACTCCTATTTTGTGCAGGCGAAGAACCTGCTTGACAAAATGAAGTCGACCTCCGACGGCAAGTTCACCTTTGAGTTTGTGGACACCACCGAAAACCCGCAGTTTACACAGCAATTCCCCAACGTCGACTGGAAATCAAAGAGCGTGCTCGGCGTGGTTGCCTGCGGCGAGCAGTATAAGGCGCTGGAGGTCAAGGATTGCTTCACCTACAACGAGGACTATTACAACTACTACGGCGTGTACGAGTGGACGGGCACTACCATTGAGCAGGCGATCGTGAAGAGCGCGCTCAACGTGACCACCAACGACAAGGTGATTGTGGATGTGCTCACGGGCGAAGGCGAGGTAAGCGAGAACGGCTACGGCGGTCTCTCCTCGCTGATGAGCGACAACGCCTACCAGGTCAACGAGGTTTCGCTTCTGACGGGCGAGCTGGATAAGGACGCGCGCGTGGTGCTGCTTTATGCGCCTGCGACCGACCTCAGCGACGAGGCGGCGGAAGCGCTGCGCACCTGGCTGGAGAACGACGGAAAATACGGCAAAACGCTGATTTATGCGGCGAATGTCGATCCCACCGTTACCCCCGTCAAAACGCCGAACATCGACGCTATCCTCAGCGACTGGGGCATGGAGGTGAACAGCGGTATCGTGTACGACACCGATCCCAACCATATGCTGAACAACGCACCGCTTTACACCTTTATTCTGGATTACAACAAAGAGTATTACATGGACAATCTGAAAAACAGCAGTATTCCCGTGCTCAACGAGATGGCGTCGGGTATCACCATCAAGGACGCCAACACCGCGCACGCGCTGCTGCAGACCTCCGACAAGGCGGGCATTGTGCCGTTGGATGCGACAAGTGATTTTGACATTAACGCCCATGTGACGGGCGAGCCGATCGCCATTGCGGCGGAGGGCAAGAAAGCGGGCACCGAAACCTACTCCAATGTGATCGTGTTCAGCACCAAGGCCATGCTGGTGGCAAACAAGCTGTCCTACGCGAGCTTCAACAACGGCGCCTACTTTATGAACATGCTCAATACCATCACCGAAAAAGAGGATAACACGGTTGTGATCGAAAGCAAAAATATGGAGAGCGCAACGCTCGGCGCACCGAGCTCGGAGACCTCCAACGCGGTCATGGTCGTCTTTATGTTCGTGATTCCCGGGTTGATTCTGGCAGCGGGAATCGTCCTTTGGATCATTAGGAGGAACCGCTGATGAACAAGAAAAAAGGAATTATTATTGCCGCGGTGATAGCGGTGGTGCTTGCGGCGGCGCTGGTGGTACTGCTGGTGGTGCCCAAGGGCGGCTCCGACGACAAGGACAAGGGAATTGACCACGGCACCGATATGGAGCTGTCCACCGACAAGGACGGTCTGCACCAGGCGAAGGTGGTGACCGACAAGGACGGCAACATTCCCAACAACAGCTACGGCACCCTGATGGAATATTATCCCGCCAATATCCATAATATCCATGTGGAAAACACCTCGGGCGCCTTTGATGTCGTCATGGATACTCCCGAGGGAGAGGCGACGGTTTATAAAATCAAGGGCTTTGAGGATTTTAACCTGCAGAGCGGCAACCCCGACCTGATTGCCAGCGCGGCGGCGAAGCTCAGCTTTACCAAGGTGGCGACGCTCGACAAGGACAAGGGCAAGGAGTTCGGCTTTGACAAGCCGCGCTCCACGGTGACGGTCAGCTACACCGACAACACCAAGGCGATCATCATTGTCGGCAACGACGCGCCCAAGCAGGCGGGCACCTATATCCGCTTCGGCACGGGCGACGCGGTGTATGTGGCGGACACGGAAACCGTGAAGGCGTTTGACTACAGCATCAACGACCTGATCAGCCTGACCGTCAACGGCACGGCGGACAACACCGAGAACAACGAGGCAAGCTCCATCACGCTTTCGGGCGCGGGCTTCCCCAAGGAGGTGGAGCTGGTGCCGAACACCAACACCAACTATTCCGCCTCCTATCAGATGACGGCTCCCGTCAAAAGACTGGCGAACGAGAACGAGAGCAGCCTGGTGACGGGCGGCATCCGCGGTCTGTACGCCACATCGGTCAAGCTGGTGAATCCCTCCGACAAGCAGCTCGCGGAGCTGGGACTCGACAAGCCCAACGCAAAGCTGACGGCGGTGTATCCCGACACCAAGGTGGAGCTGATCGCCACCAAGCCCGACAGCGAAGGCAACGTATTGCTGATGGCGGACGGCAAGAAGGTCGTGTATGTTGTTTCCGCCGACAAGGTGCCGTGGAGCAAGACGAGCTACGAGAAGCTCTGCGGCGAATATGTGTGCTGTCCCAAGCTGACCGCGCTCACGGGCGTGACCGTCAAGGCGGACGGCAAGAGCTATGAATTCAAGCTCAGCTCGCACGAATCCGTTACGACCGACGACAAGGGCAACGAGACCTCCGCCACGGTGACGACCGTCACCTACGGCGACAAGGAAATAGAAATCGGCAAGTTCTCCGACTTCTTCAACAAGATTGCCCTGATCGGTTTGGCGGACGCCAAGACCGACAACGGCGGCAGCAAGGAAGCGCTCGCCGTTACCTACACCTTTGAGGATGACAGCAGCGACACCGTGCAGTTCTTTGAGACGGGCGACAAATACGGCGCCAAGCTCAACGGGGAGGTTGCGGGTCACAGCAACAAAGGCGATATCACACGCGCCGTCAAGGGCGTTGCAGAGGTAATCAAATAAGATGAGAAAATTTTCCGTTTCAGCAGGCGCCCTGGCCGTGCTGCTGACAGCGACGGCTCTCACGGGCTGCTCACTGTTGTCGGAGAGCAGCGGCAAGGCGCCCGCAGAGGCGCGGCAGTCTTCTTCGGGCACTTCCGTGGAGGAGCTGCGCCGGAAATATACAGGCTACGGCTTCAAGGCGCTGAAAACCGTTGAGGAGCAGCTGCTTTACGCGGATATTGACGAATCGGCAAACAAGCTGAAGAGCGAGGACTTTTTCGGCAGGGGCTTCACCGAAACCAACCGCGTGACCGATATTCTGGAGCTGTATAAGGACGACCATCCCGAGGTGTTCTGGATCGACGAGACGGAGCCATACTACTATACGCAGGAACCAAACGGCATGACGCTGCAGCTGCACTTCAAGCTGGAGGGCGAGGAGCTGCAGAAGGCGCGCGGCGAATTGGATGCGGCGGTGAAGGAGGCGCTGGAGGACGCGCCTGTGGACGGGACTGACTATCAGAAGGAGCTGTACGCCCACGACAGGCTGATCGACAACTGCATCTATGACGACGAGGCGGTGGAGATGCACAAGCAGTCGCAGGTGCGCGGCAACGAGCAAAACGCCTACGGCGCGCTGGTGGAGGGCAAGGCGGTCTGCGAGGGCTATACCCGCGCCTTCCAGATACTCTGCGACAGGCTGGACGTCAAGTGCTGGGTCATACAGGGCAAGGCGCTGAACTTTGGCGACGACGGCAAGGTGAACCACATCTGGAACTGCGTGCAGCTGGAAGACAGCTGGTACTATGTGGACGTGACGTGGGACGACTACGAGGACGCCCCCGCGCCTACCGACCACTACTTCTACTTTAACCTCACGACCGAGGAGCTGGTGAAGGACCACGAGATTTCGCCGCTCTACACCGAAAGTAAAGATACGAATGTGTGGGTCAACGGCTATGTGCCCGAGTGTACCGCCACAAAGTACTATTATTTTAACCTCAACGCCCATCCGATCGACAGCGCCGAGGCTGCGGGCTGCGCGCGGTTCGTGGCGGAGGCGGCGGCGAACAAGTCGGCGAGCTGCTGCTTCCTTGTCAGTCAGGACGCGGACTTTGAGGCGGTATTCGACGAGGTCGTGAACGGCAGCGCCTATGACTGGGTGTCGGGCGCGAACGAAATCAACGGCTATGACCCGCAGATCAGCGCCAACTGCAAGCTCAGCAACAACACCGAGCGCAGGGTGATCACGCTGATTCTGGATTACGAATAACAAATGAGAGCAGACAGGAGAGGTGAACGATGAAATATGATGTCAGACAGCTTCCGCTGCTGTCGAACGAGGAAATCGCTCCCGGTATTTTTGACATGCGGCTGGAATACCGTCAGGATGATTTGCCCGTGGCGTGCGGACAGTTTGCGCATGTGTATGTGCCGGGCAAGTCGCTGCGCCGCCCGATCTCGGTGTGCGACGCGCGCGGCGGCGTGCTGCGGCTGGTGTACCAGGTAAAGGGCGAAGGCACCAAAATCATGTCGCGGATGCAGGGAGGCACGGTGGATGTGCTGGCGCCGCTGGGCAACGGTTTTTCCGTGACGGCGGGCAGGCGCTATTGCCTGATCGGCGGCGGTATCGGCGTGCCGCCGATGCTTTACACCGCGTCACAATGCGAAAACCCGCTGATCATTACGGGCTTCCGCAGCGAATCCGCCGTTATTTTGCAGGACGACTTCAAGGCGCTGGGCGAGACGCTGCTCTGCACCGACGACGGCAGCGCGGGCGAAAAGGGCTTTGTCACCGATCTGCTGCGCGCGCATATCAATGAGATCGACGAGGTGTGCGCCTGCGGTCCCACGCCCATGCTCAAGGCGGTGGCGGCGGTCTGCGCCGAATACGGCAAGCCGTGTCAGGTGTCGCTGGAGGAGCGCATGGGCTGCGGCGTCGGCGCGTGCCTGGTGTGCGCCGTCAAGGTGCGCCAAAACGGGGAGGAAGTTATGCAGCATGTCTGCAAGAACGGCCCAGTATTCAACGCGGAGGAGGTAGTGTTCTGATGGCTGATTTATCGGTTAAGGTCGCGGGCGTGTCGTTTAACAATCCGCTGATTGCCGCGTCGGGCACCTTTGGCTTCGGCAGGGAGTACGGCGAGTTTTATCCGCTCTCTACGCTGGGCGGCATCTCCTGCAAGGGAATCACCCTCAAGCGCCGCGACGGCAATCCGCCGCCGCGCATCGCGGAGACGCCCTCGGGCATTCTCAACGCCGTGGGCTTGCAGAATCCGGGTGTGGATGTGTTTATCCGCGAGGATCTGCCCCGGCTCAAGCAGCAGAATACGGTGGTGATCGCCAACATCGCGGGCAACACCGTGGAGGAGTACTGCCAAATGGCGGAAAAGCTCAGCGAGACCGATGTGGATATGATTGAGCTGAACATCTCCTGCCCCAACGTGAAAAGCGGCGGCGTGCAGTTCGGCACGAGCTGCGAGAGTGTGGGCAACATCACGGCGGCGGTGCGCCGCTTCTGTAAAAAGCCGCTGATCGTCAAGCTCAGCCCGAATGTGACGGACATCGCTTCCATCGCGCAGGCGGCGGAGGCGGAGGGCGCCGACGCGGTTTCAATGATCAACACCCTGACGGGAATGCGGATCGACATCCGCACGCGGCGGCCGATCATCCGCAACAACACGGGCGGACTCAGCGGCGCGGCAGTGTTCCCCGTAGCGGTGAGAATGGTGTGGCAGGTCGCCAACGCGGTCAGGATTCCGATCATCGGCATGGGCGGCATCTCCACCTGGGAGGACGCGGTTGAAATGCTGATGGCAGGCGCCACCGCGCTGCAAATCGGAACGGTGCTGTTTTCCGACCCGTACGCGCCCGTCAAAATCAACGAGGGGCTGAACCGTTTCCTGGACGAAAACGGCATGAAAAGCGTCACCGAGCTGACAGGCACGGTTAAGCCGTGGTAATGAAATAACAGATAGCAATAATAAATCGGACAGAAGGGTATTGAACTTTCCCTTCTGTCCGATCGTTTGTTGTGCGGCTGTGCGCTTATTCGTATTTCGCTCTTTCTCCGCCGATATATTTCGGTCTGGTTCTCGCCGCCAGCAAAATGGCGCTGCCGATGTGATCCAGGCTCAGGCGCACGGGCACGGCTACGCGCTTGAGGTGCATACCGATCAGGGTGCCGCCGATGTCGAGCCCCGCGTCCGCTCTGATTTCCTCGAGCATGACGGGCTCCTTAAAGGTGCGGTAGGCGGTGGTGGCAAAGGAGCCGCCCGCCTTGGGCTGCGGCACAACGCAGACCTCCTCCGCGTTCGGCACGGCAGCGCGCTCCACGCAGATGGCGCGGTTGAGGTGCTCGCAGCACTGCGCCGCGAGGTAGATACCCTTTTCGTTCACCGCGTCGTAAATGCCGCCGAACACAGCCTCGGCGGTTTCAAGGCTGGAATTGTGGCCGATCACGCCTCCCGCTACCTCGCTGGAGGAGCAGCCGACAACGAGAATATCGCCCGCTTTGAGCTTGGCGGCGGCGATGATTTCCTCCGCCGCCTGTCTGGCTTGGTTGTATATCGCAGTGTTCATATTATCATCTCCTGCTCCTATTATAGCAGGCTTGCCGCCAAGTTGCAATAATATTCGAAGCGGCGTCACCTTTTTTTGTTTTTCCCATAGTATATAGCAGGACGTGAAAAGCAAAAGCAAAGGAAAAGGAGAGTTTGTATGGGCTTGGAAGGCAAAAAAGGCGTTGATCTTTCTTCGCTGAACGGCGACGTCGATATAGAGGCTGTCAAGCGGGCGGGCTATGATTTTGCCATGCTGCGCTGCGGATACGGCAGTGATATCCGCGTGCAGGACGATACGCAGTTTGAAAACAACGTGAGAAAATGCGAGGCGGCGGGCATTCCGTGGGGAGCATATTTATATTCCTACGCGCTCAGCACGGAGGACGCCAAAAGCGAGGTAAAGCATGTGCTGCGTATGCTCAAGGGCAAGCGCCCCACGCTGCCCGTGGCGATCGATATGGAGGACGCGGACGGCTACCACGCGAAGCACGGCGGCTGGAATTATGACAACGTGAACAACGTCTGCAAAATATTCGTGCATGAGATCCGCGCGGCGGGCTATTATCCGATGATCTACACGGGACTGGAGGAGATACACAACTATATTTCCTCCGAGGTGCTCAACAGCTGCGATCTGTGGTTCGCGCAGTGGTGGAAGCAGCCCGATTACGACGGCAAAAACCTCGGCATGTGGCAGTACGGCGGCGAGGTGAACTATCTGGAGAGCAACAGCATCGACGGGGTCGGCGTGGTAGACAAGGACAAATGCTACAGGGACTATCCGTCCATCATCAGGAACGGCGGCTTTAACGGCTGGGGAAAATCTGACAAGGTTCTGGACAGCGAGGGCTACCGGTATCTGGACAGGGGCACGGGGGTTCTCGCGCTCAAGGAGCTGTTATTGCTCGCCAAGAAGCTGGGCATCACCACGCAGGGAATGGATGAAAACGGCGTGTTCGGCGACGGCACAAAAATCGCCGTGAACCGGGTGCTCCAACGGGGCGGTTATGAGCAGAACGGAATCGCGGGTGAAAAATTCATCAAATACCTGTCAAAGCTGATCAAGCAGACCGTATAGCGGAAAAAGACCGGCAAAAAGCCCTGCGTGCAGTGCGCGCAGGGCTTCATTATCATCTTGTGGTTTGTCGGAAAAAATTGTTATCAGTCGAGAACGGAGCTCTTGCCGATATAGGCGCTCTTGTACCATGTTTCGGCGTTATCGTTTTTAACTTCCTTTCCGTCGATTTCGTAGGAAGAAACGATGCATCTGACGCCGGTAATGCGACCCTTGGTGGTTCTGAGGGCGATTTCTTCGGTTGCGCCCGGTTCGATGGTTACGTCATCGTTGGTGACGAAGCTTTTTACATATTTTTCGCTGTTGCCGAAGTAGGAAAGGGTGCCGGTTTGGAGCGCCAGCGCACAGTTATCGCTGTCATAAGCCAGCACGTCGATGGAAACCTTTGATACGGCTTTGCTGTCGTTGTTGGTGATGTGGAGAACGATCGCGTCGTTTCCTGCCATGGAGTAACCGGAGAACGCGTCCTCGATGATTTCCTTCTTGGTGACTTTGACCTTGCAGTCGTCGTCTTCCTCGATTTTTTTCAAGGTATCAACATCAACGGGGTCTCCCTTTTCAACTTCAGATTCCTCTTTGGAAGACTCCGCTTTTGAAGATTCCTCCTTCGATTCTTCTTTTGACTCCTCTTTTGATTCCTCCTTAGAGGATTCCGCTACGGAAGACTCCGCGGCTTTTGTTTCCTGCGTGCCGGAAGCCGGCGCATTGTTGGCGCATCCGACCAGAAGGGCGGCAAAGGCGGCCGCAAGAATAAACGATAAGATTTTTTTCATAATGATTCCTCCTAAAAAGTCATAATTGAACGCGCAGTCATTATCCCTGCGTGTGAATACCCAAGCATTCGCATGTCTTTTTTACCGATATTATTTGATATAACGCGTCAGGTTTTATGAATAATCGGCAAAAACTACCAAGTAGATTGTACCATAGATGTCGCTAAAATGCAACTGTTTTTTATATATAGTTTATGAAAAAACAGCGGTCAGTCCCAAGGGGACCGGCCGCTGTAATGAATACGCAGAGTTTTATTTTGCTTCCTTCTCGAGGAATTTGTAAAGGAACGCCGCAAGCGCCGCGCCGATCATGGGGCCGACGATGAACGCCCACAGGCAGATGATCGGGGTGAAGTTGCCGGTGAACATCGCAACCAGAGCGGGGCCGAAGCTGCGCGCGGGGTTGACGGAGGTGCCGGTGAGGCCGATGCCGAAGATGTGGATCAGGGTGAGGGTCAGACCGATAACCAGACCGCCGAAGGAGCCGTGACCGGCCTTCTTGGAGGTGACGCCCAGAATCGCGAACACGAACACGCAGGTGAGAACGATCTCAACAAGCAGACCCGCAATGTGGTTGCCGCCGACGCCCGCCATCGTGTTGGAGCCGAAGCCGAAGGTGAGCTGCGCGTCGGGAACGGGAACCAGAGAGCCGTCCTTGGCAGCGGAGGTGAAGGTGCCGGTTCTGTCGATGACGCCGCCTGCGGCGAAAATAAGCGCCAGAAGACCGGAGCCAGCCAGAGCGCCCGCACACTGCGCGACAACGTAGCCGACGAAATCGGTCACGCTCATGCCGCCGGAGAGCAGCACGCCGAAGGATACGGCGGGGTTGATGTGGCAGCCGGAGATGTTGCCGACGCTGTACGCCATTGCGACGATCACAAGACCAAACGCGAGTGCGGTCAGGATGTAGCCGCCGCCGAGCACGGAGTCACAGCCGACGAGCATAGCGGTTCCGCAGCCGAACACGACCAGAACGAGGGTTCCGATGAACTCGGCTACATACTTTTTAATGGAATTTGCATTCATAAGTATTCCTCCTTTATGAATATTTATTTTTTCCATGAGATAAATATAGCACAAGGAGCAAGATAATGCAAGACGTAATACACAAAAATTTTAAAAAGCCGCGCGGTTAATAATTGATACCTTACAAAAATTGTCGTATGATGTCCAAGGGGAAACAGGCGCCCGACAGGCGCGAAAAAGCGCTTGTATACTGCGGTTTATGTCCAGAGCAGCGAGGTGAAAAACTGCTCGTAGGCGTCGTCCCAGCCGTCGATGGCGCCCACGCCGCCGCCGTTGACGCTGCGCAGCTTGGCGTCGTTTTCGGTGAGTCCCAGCGCGAAGAGCTCGCCTGTCTGTATGTCATAGCCCCTAGCCTGCGCCAGCGCGCAGAAGTCGTCCACAGGGTTGTCTGTGCCGCGGGTCTGCAGCAGCGCTTCACGGAGCGCCTCGTCCGCCTTAGCGTCCTGCAGCAGGCGGTTCAGTTCGAGTTCGATCATGGTAAACATCCTTTCAAAAAACAACGCCCGACGTCTGTCGGGCGCACAATATTATTCGATAGCGCTGTCGAGGTACTCCATCAGTTCCTCGTCATCTTTTTTCTGCTTGTCTCTCACAATGAAGAACGCGGTGAGCGCGGCGGAAAGAGCAGCTACTACGGAAATGATACCGATAATCCAGAAGAGTTTTTTGTTTTTCATGGGTGAAACCTCCATTACAATATAGTATTGACGATAACCGAATATATTACACCCTTTATTTTATACAACTTTTCCCAAAATGTCAACAGAAAAACAAAAAAAGCAGAGAAAAACTCTGCTTTCAAATGTCGCTTGAAATTCGTTCTTACGCGGTCGCGTTCAGACGCTTGGCAAGATTTGATTTTCTTCTCGCAGCGGTGTTTTTGTGAAGAATGCCTCTGGCGGCAGCCTGATCAATCTTCTTAATCGCAAGGCGTACTGCCTCCTGCTTGTTGTCAGCATTGGTGTCAACAGCGAAGTACGCTTTCTTGATAGCTGTTTTCAGAGCGGATTTTGCTGCTTTGTTGCGGGCTGTTTTTGTAGCGATTACCTTAACGCGCTTTTTTGCGGACTTGATGTTTGCCATTGTCCCACCTCCTTAGATATCAGTCATATGGGTAACATAATAGCATAAAAGACCGTGAAAATCAAGCGTTTTTTCAAAAAAACTGCGAAATTTTGCGGCAAAGAAAAATTTGCCCCACATATTGTGGCGTTGATTGACCGAAACTGAATATGTGGTGCCGCGGCTCAGCCCTTTCGGCGCTTGATGATCCAGATGACCGCCATTGCCGCGGCGAACGCGCCGAGCACGCATTTGAAAATAACGCCCAAAACGCCGTCGAACATCGCCACGCCGCCAAAGGCGCGTATGCCGTACCACACGGTCATAAATACAAAAAACGCCGCCATCACCAGGGCGAGCAGCCCCTCTTTTCTGCCGACAACGGCTACCATCACGGCGAGCGCCGCCCACAGAAACACATAGGCGTAGTTGAGAAAACTCATAATATCCCCCGCTTTCCCCTATACTATAGCCCGAAAGCGCGCCGTTGTCAATAAGAAAGACCGGCGGAAAACGGAAATCGGTTTTGACAACGGAATGGCTTACACAATGCCGCAGGGTGCAGCGTCATACTGCGGCATGAATGGAGCGCTTTGGCGCTCATATTTAAAAATTGATTTCCGTGGCAACGGGTGACGGGGGAGTGAAAAATGTGAGGGATTTTAAAAATTTCAAAATTTTACTTGACTTTTTCTGACTTTGGGTTTATAGTAGAACCATAGCAGTTAGCACTCGGACAACGAGAGTGCTAATCCCTCAGAAGAAAACGAGGTGAAGGGTATGGAACCTGCTGCGAGAAAGCGAAAGATCCTTGCGGCGATTGTGGAGCGCTTCATAGAGAGCGGCGAGCCTGTCGGCTCCAAATCGCTTTTGGCAGACGCGGGACTCAAGGTTTCCTCCGCTACCGTGCGCAACGACATGGCGGAGCTGACCGACAAGGGCTACCTTGCGCAGCCGCACACATCGGCAGGCAGAATCCCCACCGAGCTGGGCTACCGCTACTATGTTGACAACATAATGGAGCGCACGCCCGTCGGCGAGAACGGCAGGGAATACATCCGCGAGGCGCTGCTCCGTAACGCGGATTCCCCCGAAAGCATCCTGCAGGGCGCCGCGGATATTTTAACGCGGCTCACGGGCTTTGTGGCGATGGCGACCACGCCTGACGGCGAAACGGCGCGCATACGCCGCATCAGCTTTGTGCCGACGGGAGCCCACGCGGGCATGGCGGTGGTGATCGCCTCCAGCGGCGTCATCAAAACAAAGCTGTTCCGCTGTGAGTTCCTGCTGACGCCCGAGATCTTGCAGGTGTTCGACAAGGCGCTCAACGAGACCTTCGCGGGCGTGCGCCTGGCATCGGTCAACCGTCCGTTTGTGCAGACGGCGGCGGCGGGCTTCGGCGAGCTGTCGCTGTTCATGACCTCTCCGCTGATGGCGGTGATGGAGGCGAGCGAGCAGGCGGCGCGTGTGAGCGTGTGTCACAGCGGCTTTGACCGCCTGATGAACACCGCGGACGTCAACCCCGCAGCGGCGCGCCGCGTGTGGGAGTTTTTGCAGAACGGGCAGGATCTGGCGGCGATACTGGAGCGGATGCCCCAGGGGCTGTCGGTGAGTATCGGCAGAGAGAACAGCCGCACCGAGCTGTCACAGAGCGCCGTCGCCTCGGCGCGTTACGCGGCGGAGGACGCCGTGACGGGCGTGCTGGCGGTCATCGGGCCGACGCGTATGGATTACGCGCGGGTGCTCTCCGTTCTGGAATGTGTGGCGGAGCAGACAGCCGAGCTGATCGGCGAGCTGATTGAAGTATGATCATCAAGAATTTGCATATAGAGGAGGAATTCCGATGTCGAAGAAGAAAAAGGAAGAGGCGGTCGAGAACACCGAAGAGGTAAAGGCCGCAGCGGAGGCTGCACAGGAAGAGCAGCCCGGGGAAAAAGACGAACGCGACGAGCGGATCAAGGCGCTCGAGGAGGAGCTGGCGGCAGGCAAGGATAAGTACCTGCGGCTCGCGGCGGAGTATGACAACTTCCGCAAGCGCACCGCCAACGAAAAGCTTTCGCTCTATGACGACGCTACATCCAAGGCTGTCAGGGAACTGCTGCCCGTGGCGGACAGCGTGAGAATGGCGCTGGATAACCTCAAGGAAGCAAGCCCCGAGATCATCAAGGGAATTGAGCTGATTTCCAATCAGCTTGCCAAGTCCTTTGAAAAGCTCAAGGTGGAAGCCTTCGGCGCGGTAGGCGAGGACTTTGATCCCAACCTGCACAACGCCGTCGGCATGGTGGAAAACGAGGAGCTCGGCTCCGGTAAGATCGCCGCCGTGTACCAGACGGGCTACAAGCTCGGCGATAAGATCATCCGCCACGCAATGGTACAGGTCACATCGTGACGCTGTCCGGACACTGTCGGGCAAATAATTTTACTATCATATCAAACAATCAACCAATAAATAAACTCAATAAATCAATAACTCAAAACAACAGTAAACGGAGGAATCAATTATGGCAAAGACAATCGGTATAGATTTAGGAACAACCAACTCATGCGTATCCGTTATCGAAGGCGGCGAGCCCGTCGTTATCGCTAACGCGGAAGGCGCCAGAACCACCCCGTCCGTCGTCGCTTTTTCCAAGGACGGCGAGAGAATGGTCGGCCAGGTCGCGAAGCGCCAGGCTATCACCAACCCCGAGAGAACCGTTTCGTCCATCAAGCGCGAAATGGGCAGTGCCTACAAGGTAAACATCGACGGCAAGAGCTACACCCCGCAGGAGATTTCCGCTATGATTTTGCAGAAGCTCAAGGCTGACGCGGAGGCGTACCTCGGCGAGCCCGTCAGACAGGCGGTCATCACCGTTCCCGCTTACTTCACCGACGCGCAGCGCCAGGCGACCAAGGACGCGGGCAAGATCGCGGGTCTTGACGTAAAGAGAATCATCAACGAGCCCACAGCCGCGGCGCTCAGCTACGGCGTAGATAAAGAAAACGACCAGAAGGTTATGGTGTATGACCTCGGCGGCGGCACCTTCGACGTGTCCATCATCGAGATGGGCGACGGCGTGCAGGAGGTTCTCGCCACTGCCGGCAACAACCGTCTGGGCGGCGACGACTTTGACAAGCGCATCATCGACTGGATGGTGAAGTCCTTCAGAACAGAGACCGGCATCGACCTGTCCTCCGACAAAATGGCGATGCAGCGCCTCAAGGAGGCTGCCGAGAAGGCGAAGATCGAGCTTTCCGGCGTGACTACCTCCTCCATCAACCTGCCCTTCATCACCGCTGACCAGACAGGCCCCAAGCACCTCGACCTGACCCTGACCAGAGCGAAGTTCAACGAGCTGACCGCCGACCTGGTAGAAGCTACCATGGGTCCCGTGCGTTCCGCGCTCTCCGACTCGGGGCTGCAGATCAGCCAGATCGACAAGGTGCTGATGGTGGGCGGTTCCTCCAGAATCCCCGCCGTTCAGGACGCGGTGCAGAAGCTGATCGGCAAGGAGCCGTTCAAGGGCATTAACCCCGACGAGTGCGTAGCCATGGGCGCTGCCATTCAGGGCGGCGTGCTCGGCGGCGAGGTTGACGGCCTGCTGCTGCTCGACGTAACACCCCTGTCCCTCGGCGTTGAAACCATGGGCGGCATCATGACCAAGATCATCGACAGAAACACCACTATCCCTGCCAAGAAGAGCCAGATCTTCTCCACCGCTGCCGACAACCAGACGCAGGTTGAGATCAACGTGCTTCAGGGTGAGCGTGAGTTCGCCCGCGACAACAAGCAGCTCGGTTTGTTCGCGCTCACAGGCATTGCGCCCGCTATGCGCGGTATCCCGCAGATCGAGGTAACCTTCGACATCGACGCCAACGGTATCGTCAACGTTTCCGCGAAGGACCTTGGCACCGGCAAGGAGCAGAAGATCACCATCTCCTCCTCCACCAACATGAGCAAGGACGACATCGACAAGGCGGTGAAGGAAGCGGAGCAGTATGCTGCCGAGGACAAGAAGCGCCGCGAGCAGGTAGACGCGAAGAACGAGGCGGAGAACCTCGCTTATCAGGCGGAGAAGCTCGTGAAGGAGAGCGGCGACAAGCTCGGCGAGAGCGACAAGACCGCTATCAACACCAAGGTGTCCGCCGTGAAGGACGCTATCGCGAAGAACGACGCGTCACTCATCAACAGCGCGAAAGAGGATCTGCAGAAGACCGTCTATGAGGTATCCGCAAAGCTGTATCAGCAGGCGGCTCCCCGGCAGGGCGCTCCCGACATGGGCGGCGCGCAGCCGAACGGCGGCTACGACGCAAAAACCGACAACGGCGGAGATCCCAACGTCTATGACGCGGACTTCACCGATGTGGACGGCAATAACTGATACAATACACGGAAAAAGGGCGACATACGCTGTCGCCCTGTTTCCGCATTAATGTTGAATGTGGAGGCACACCGCGTTTTGCTGCGCCTCTACATTTGACATTAATGAAAATTTCAAAACCAACCAAATGGATTAACCGTACATACGGAGGATAGACAATGGCAGATAAGAGAGATTACTATGAGGTGCTCGGCCTGAACAAGGGCGCGAGCGATGACGAAATCAAAAAGGCGTTCCGTCAGAGCGCAAAAAAATACCATCCCGACCTTCACCCCGGCGACAAGAAGTGCGAGGAGAAGTTCAAGGAGGTCAATGAGGCGTACGAGGTGCTGTCCGACAAGGATAAGCGCGCGCGCTACGACCAGTTCGGCCACGCGGGCGTCGATCCCAACTACGGCGCGGGCGCGGGGGGAGCCGGCAGCCCGTTCGGCGCCGGTATCGACCTTGACGACATCTTTTCCAGCTTTTTCGGCGGCTTCGGCGGCAGAAGGCGCGGACGCGCCAACGCGCCCCAGCGCGGCAGCGACGTGGAGGCGAGCGTCACCATCACCTTTGAGGAGGCGGCGAAGGGCTGCAACAAGACCATTACCTACAGCAACGTTTCCACCTGCGACGAATGTCACGGCACGGGCGCGGCGGCAGGCTCGCAGCCCAAGACCTGCTCCGCGTGCGGCGGCTCGGGCAGGGTGACCATCAACCAGCGTTCGCCCTTCGGCATGGTGCAGACGCAGCGCTCCTGCGACGCCTGCCACGGAACGGGTAAAATCGTGGACAATCCCTGCCGCAAGTGCAGCGGCTCGGGCAGACAGAGAAAGAGCGGCACCGTGGATGTGTCGATTCCCGCGGGCAGCGGCACCGTGGATGTGTCGATTCCCGCGGGCATCAAGGACCAGCAGATACTCAACGTGAGCGGCCACGGCAACGCGGGCTACAACGGCGGCCCTGCGGGCGATCTGCATGTGTATGTCAACGTGCGCTCCCACAGCCTGTTTGAACGCCGCGGCGACGACGTATGGTGCGATTTGCCCATCACCTTCGCGCAGGCGGTGCTCGGCGCCGAGGTAGTGGTGCCCACACTCGACGGCAAGGTGAAATACAGCATTCACGAGGGAACCCAGCCCAACGACGTCTTTAAGCTCAAGGGCAGGGGTATCCAGCGGCTCGGCGGCAGAGGCAGGGGCGACCAGTATGTGCGCGTTGTGGTGGAGATCCCCAAGAGCCTTAACAACCGCCAGAAGGATCTGGTGCGCGAGTTCGACAAATCCACCACCGAGAAAAACTACGCCAAGAGGAAGAGCTTCTTTGAAAAGCTCAAGGATTTCCTCAACGATTAAGCAAGAATGAATAATAGATAATAAAGAATAATTATTAAGGTTCAAGAGCATGAAAAACTGGACGGAAATTAAGATAGCGGTGAACGCCGCGGATGTTGACAGGGCGGGCGACATCGCCAACATGGTGGCGCCGGGCGGCATTTATATAGAGGACTACCGCGACATGGAGCAGGTGGTGGAGGACATCGCCCACATCGACCTGATAGACGAGGAGCTGCTGCAGAGAGACAGGAGCAAGGCATTTGTACATCTCTACATCGAGCCGGACGTTTCTCCCGCCGAGGCGGTGGCGTTTCTGAGCGAGCGCTGCGGCAGCGAGGGCATTGCCTATGATATCGAGCTGCTCAACTGCGCCGAGGAGGACTGGCGCAATAACTGGAAGCAATACTTCCGCCCGCTCGCGGTCGGCGAGCGGCTGATGATCGTCCCGAGCTGGCTGGAGAATGTGGACACGCAGGGCAGGACGGCGCTCACCATCGACCCCGGTCTTGCCTTCGGCACGGGCGGTCACGAGACGACGCGGCTGTGCCTGGAGATGTGCGAGAAGTACCTGAAGCGTGCTCGACGTCGGCTGCGGCAGCGGCATTCTGAGCATCGCGGCGCTGCTGACGGGAGCGGGCACGGCGGTCGGTGTGGACATCGACGCCAAGGCGGTGGAGACCGCAGAGGAAAACGCCGCGCTCAACGGCGTGGGCGACCGCTTTACGGCGCTGTGCGGCAGCTTTACCGACAAGGTGCAGGGAAAATTTGACCTTGTGTTCGCCAACATCGTCGCCGACGCCATCCTCTTCCTTTCAAAGGGTGTGGCGGACTTTATGAAGCCCGGCGCGGTGTATATCATGAGCGGTATCATCGACACGCGCGCCGAGGAAGTAAAAAAGGGAATCAGCCCCTATTTTGATATTATCGAGGAACGGCTCGACGGCGGCTGGGCGTGCTTTGCGGCAAAGGCGGCCGCAAGGCGTTAACGCTGCGCCGCGATACTTTTGGAATCGGGCTTGCAATTTCGGAAAAATTGTGGTAAAGTAGAGTCGTTAACCGTAATTCATTGTGTTCGGAGGCTATTGTTATGAAAAAGCACGGTATGAAAGACCATCTCAATCTGTTCTTTTCCGCATTCCTGGTTGTCGCGTTTATGGTATGCGCGTATTTCTTCTCTAATTTCACATCATCCCTTCCCATCATGACGAGCCAGCTGATCTCCATCGCTGTTTTCGCGGTGTTCGGTCTGCTGCTGTTCTACGCGACGAGAGTCGGCGACGGCAAGGCGGTGTTCCGCTTCTCGCCCTTTACCTTCCTGTTCATGGTGCTGCCCTCGCTGTTTATCATCGTGGCGTCTCTGGCTGAATTTATGCCGCTGCACGCCAACTTTGCGGCGGATATGCTTACGGGCAAAATCAGCGTTATCACCACCATGGCGGCTGTCGCGCTGGGCTACGGCATTCCTTATTCCTTTATCAGCGGCTTTGAGCTGAGGGTCGAGGGAGAAGAGGAAGACGACGAGGCGGAAAAAGTGCTGAAGGGCGGCATCGAGGCCGATTTGTATGAAGAGAGCGACGAGGCGGAGGACGAGGAAGCCGAGGAGTCGGGTCTGCAGAACAAGGACATCGACGAAGAGGAATAAAGTAGATTGATATTGCAAGGCGCAGGGCAGCAGACAGCTCTGCGCCGTTTTTTTGCACAGGAGAAGAAGCGTGCGCCTGCCGCTGCCATGCGGTGCGGGTGACACAAAGGTAAACAAAAATAGGAGGGAAACACGGGGATTTTTCTCACAGGGAAAATGGGATAAAACGGCGCATTTGTTGACTTTTGGATTTTGGTATAATATAATGAACAGTGTGCGAACTTATCAACATCGACTAAGGAAGGGAAGAATATGATACCTTTTAACATTCCCCCGTTTTTGGGAACAGAGACCGCGTATATCAAGGAAGCGATCAATAATCATAAAATCTGCGGCGACGGTCCGTTCACCAAGCGGTGCCATCAGTGGCTGGAGGAAAAGACGGGCACTGCCAAGGCGCTGCTCACCACCTCCTGCACCCATTCGCTGGAAATGGCGGCGCTGCTGCTGGATATCCGGCCGGGCGACGAGGTGATTCTGCCGTCGTTTACCTTCTGTTCCACCGCCGACGCGTTTGTGCTGCGCGGCGCGAAGCTGGTGTTCGTTGACATCCGTCCCGACACCATGAATATTGACGAAACCAAAATTGAAGATGCCGTCACCCCGAAAACAAAGGCGATCGTGCCTGTTCACTACGCGGGCGTCGCCTGCGAAATGGACGCCATTATGGCGATTGCCCGGCGGCATGACCTCCGCGTGGTGGAGGACGCGGCGCAGGCGGTGATGTCCGAATATAAGGGACAGGCGCTGGGCACCATCGGCGACTACGGCTGCTATTCCTTCCATGAAACCAAGAACTACAGCATGGGCGAGGGCGGCGCGCTGCTCATCAAGGATCCCGCCAAAATCGAGGACGCGGAGATCCTCCGCGAAAAGGGCACCAACCGCAGCGTGTTCCTGCGCGGTCAGATCGATAAATACACCTGGGTCAACCACGGCTCGTCCTACCTCCCCAGCGACATGAACGCCGCCTACCTCTGGGCGCAGCTGCAGGAGGCGGATAAAATCAACGGCAACCGCCTTGCGTCCTGGCAGAAGTATTACAACGCGTTCGAGGCTCTGGAAAAAGAGGGCTTTGTGCAGCGCCCCGTGATCCCTGCCGAATGCAAACAGAACGCCCACATGTTCTACCTCAAGGCGAAGGACCTGGAGGAGAGGACCGCGCTGATCGCGTTCCTCAGGGAAAACGGCGTGCAGGCGGTGTTCCACTACATTCCGCTGCACAGCGCGCCTGCCGGTCTGCGGTTCGGACGCTTCCACGGCGAGGACGTCTACACCACCAGAGAAGCCGACCGTCTGCTGCGTCTGCCGATGTACTACGATCTGCGCAGCGAGGACGCCGACAAGGTGATCGACGCGGTCACCGGATTTTATAAGGGTTAAGCTATGAATGAGAATGTGACCATCCGCCCGATCACGGAGGCGGATACCGACAATATTATCAGGTGGCGCAACGCGCCCTCCGTGGTGGAGCATTTTATCTACCGCACGCCGCTGACCGCCGAGGCGCACCTGAACTGGCTGCACAACCGCGTGGAAACGGGCGATGTGGCGCAGTTCATCATCATGGACGGCGAAACGCCCGTCGGCTCGGTGTATCTGCGCGATATTGACAGAGTCAACCGCAAATGCGAGTACGGCATTTTCATCGGCGAGGAGTCCTGCCGCGGCAAGGGCGTCGGCTCCGCCGCCGCAAAGCTCGCGCTTGCCTACGCCTTTGAGGAGCTGAACATGAACCGCGTGTTCCTGCGCGTCTTTGCCGACAACCGCCGCGCGGTGAAAAGCTATGAAAACGCGGGCTTCCGCTATGAGGGCACCTTCCGTCAGGATGTGATGATCGACGGCAGGGGACAGGATATGGAATTTTACGCGATTCTTCGTGAAGAGTGGCAAAAAGGAGCGTAGGCCATGGAAAAAATTTCCTTTGTGATCCCGTGCTACCGCTCGGAGCATACCATCGGCGCGGTGGTGGACGAAATCGTCGGCACCGTTACCGCTCACGGCGGCTACGACTACGAAATCATTCTGGTCAACGACAGCTCCCCCGATAACGTGATGGACGTCATTGCGGCGCTGTCGCAGGCGAATCCCCGTGTGAAGGGGCTGGATCTGGCGCGCAACTTCGGACAGCATTCGGCTATCATGGCGGGCTTTACCTATCTGACGGGCGACATCGTGGTCTGCCTGGACGACGACGGCCAGACGCCTGCCAACGAGATGTTCAAGCTGATTGACAAGCTGGACGAGGCGGATCTTGTCTTTGCGGAATACAAGACCAAGCAGCACTCGGGCTTCCGCAACTTCGGCAGCAAGGTCAACGACCTGATGGCGCGCTGGCTGCTGAGCAAGCCGAAGGAGCTGAAAATCATGAGCTACTTCGCCTGCCGCCGCTATGTGACGGACGAGGTGCTCCGCTATGAAAACCCCTATCCCTATATGAGCGGTCTGCTGCTGCGCGCCACCAATAAGGTGTGCAATGTGGTGGTCAACCACCGCGAGCGCGCCGAGGGCACCTCGGGCTACAGCCTGCGCAAGCTGCTGCTGCTGTGGGTCAACGGCTTTACGTCGTTTTCCGTCAAGCCCCTGCGCATCGCTACCGTCCTCGGCACCTTTACCGCGATCGTGGGCTTTTGCTACGGGGTGTATGTGATCATCAATAAAATCGTCAATCCGCACGCGCCCATGGGCTGGAGCTCCACAATGGCGGCGCTGCTGTTTATCGGCGGCATGATCATGCTGATGCTGGGCATGGTGGGCGAATATGTGGGCAGGATTTATCTGAGTATCAACCGCGCACCGCAGTTTGTGATCCGCAGGGCGGTCGGCTTTGAGGACAAAAAGCATGGAAAATAAAAACAAGCGTAAATTTGACTTTAAAACCTACGCGGTGCTGCACTTTATTCTGCTGCTCTACTCCTTTGTGGGCGTCTTTATGAAAAAGGCGTTCGAGCAGCCGTTTCTCTCGTTTTACTTTTTGCTGTTCGCGGGGCTGGCGGTGCTGTTTCTGGGCATTTACGCGCTGCTTTGGCAGCAGGTGCTCAAAAAGCTGCCGCTCACCGTCGCCTTTACCAACAAGGCAATCTGCATTGCGTGGGGTATGCTGTGGGGCGCGCTGATTCTGGGCGACGTCATCACATGGTATAAAATCGTAGGCTCGGTAATCGTATTCGCGGGCGTTGTATTGGTGGTGTCGAACAATGAGTAAGGAACAGCTGGTGGCGGTGTTTTCCTGCGTGTTTCTCGTTTCGGTGTTCATCTCGTCCGTTTCGCAGATACTGCTGAAAAAAAGCGCCGATAAAACCTATGACAGTAAAATCAAGGAGTACCTCAACCCGCTGGTGATCGCGGCATACGGCATGTTTTTCTGCTCCATGCTCATCACCATGTACTGCTACAGGTTCGTGGACGTGTCGGCGGGACCGATACTGGAGAGCGCGGGCTATGTGTTCGTGGCGGTGCTGGGCTATATCTTCCTCAGGGAAAAATTCACTAAGAAAAAAGTCATCGGAATGCTGGTGCTGCTGTGCGGCATCGCCCTGTTCGCGCTGGGCGGCTATATTCCGATTTTTCAATAACCTTCGCCGTCGGCAGGGAGAGTGTTAACCGAATGAAAGAAAAATTTTTGCATATGTACCGCAGCGACCGCGTGTATCTCGCCGAGTGGATCGTGGCGGCGGTGACGGGGCTGTTCATCTTTGTGTCCTCCTGCACCTGGGATTTGCAGAGCCTGACCATCTGGTCGACCAATGTGTGGGACAGCATTGCCGAGGGTCGGTTCAGGGAGCTTTACGCCCTGACCGCCGAAAACGTTCATCACGTCCACCACGCCCACATGGGCAGCGAGCTGATGAGCGTGCTGCCGTGGTCGATCTGGAACCTGCCCATCTGGGCGATGCAGCGGTTCTTCAACAAACCGATTTTGGATTCGGCGCTGATGCTGGCGTATTCCAAGCTGTTTTTGGTGCTGGTGTCGACGGTGATGCTGGTGTACACCAAAAAAATCACCATGCTGCTTACGGTCGACAGAACCAAGAGCGTTTGGGCGGCGTTCCTGACCGCAAGCTCCGTTTATCTGTATCTGTCGGTCTGCTATTCGGGTCAGAACGATATCTTTATGATGACGGCGTCCGTGATAGCGATTTATTATCTTTTACAGAACAGGCGCAGGGCGTTTTTGCTCTGGTCGGCGCTGGCGATCGCGATCAAGCCGTTTTTCATTGTGCCGCTGCTGGCGGTGCTGCTGCTGACGGAAAAGAATTTCCTTCGCATCATCCGCGACGCCGTGATCGCCGTTTCGGGTCTGCTGGTGCAGAAGCTCTTCTTCATGGGCGCGCCCGGCTACGCGGAGTCTATGAATTCCGGTCCTGCACTGGAAATGCTGGAGGAGATGTTCCCTGCCAATATCAACACGGATTTCGGCGGCGTTTCGTTCTTCGCCGTGGCGCTCGTGCTGATTTACCTCTACTGCTATACGCGCGATTTTAAGCGAGACGCTTACGCGGACGGCAGCCGTTTGGCGGGCAGGTACGCGGTGTATATGATTGCCGTGACCTACGCCGCCTATCTGATGTTCTCGCCGTTTTCGTTCTACCGCCTCGCGGTGCTGACGCCGTTCCTCTATATCGTGCTGGTGCAGAACAGTCAGATGCGCCTGTACAACGCGCTGCTCGATACGGCGATGTCGCTGGCGCTGATGCTGCGGATGGTGCTGCGCGGTTCCAAGATGCTGCGCGTCGATTTCATCAACCGCGCGGTGGTGCAGCGCTTCTTCGGCTACAACGTCCAATATAACGAAAAGAGCCGTTTTGCCGATGCGGATATATTCCTCACCGACAAGTTCAAGCTGCTCGAAACCATGCAGCCGCTGTTCGCGGGAATCGCGGTTGCCGCGGCGGTGCTGCTGCTGGCGTTTAACCATCCCGAAAAGAAGGTGTCGCTCCCCGTGAGCGGCGACAAGCATGTGCGCGTGCTGGTGTGGGCGCGTATGCTGATTATCGTGCCGTTTGTGGCGCTGAGCCTGTATCTTTTCGCCAAATCGGCATAATCATATTATCAAAGAGTCACAATAAGGAGGCAAAGCCATGAAAGGAATCATTCTCGCGGGCGGACGCGGCACAAGGCTGTATCCCATGACCAAAACGGTCTCCAAGCAGCTGCTGCCCGTCTATGACAAGCCGTTGATTTATTATCCGCTGTCCATCCTGATGCTGGCGAATATCACCGAGATCCTGGTGATATCCACTCCCGAGGACACGCCCATGTACCGCGAGCTGCTCGGCGACGGGTCGCGCATCGGCATCAAGCTGGAATACGCCGTGCAGGAGGAGCCAAAGGGTCTGGCGCAGGCGTTTATCATCGGCGAGGACTTCATCGGCGACGACAGCGTTTGCCTGATACTCGGCGACAATGTGTTCTACGGAATGAATTTCCCCAACATGCTGCTCAGGGTGCGCGAGAATTTCAGCGGCGCCACCGTGTTCGGCTACCCCGTCATCAATCCGACGGATTTCGGCGTGGTGGAGTTCGACGAAAACGGCAAGGTCATCTCTATTGAAGAAAAGCCCAAAAAGCCCAAGTCGGACTACGCGGTGCCGGGACTCTATTTTTACGATAACAAGGTCATTGAATATGCCAAGCGCATCAAGCCCTCGGCGCGCGGCGAGCTGGAAATCTCCTCTATCAACAGCCTCTATCTCGAAAACGGCGAGCTGGACGTGGTGCTGCTCGGCAGGGGCATGGCGTGGCTCGATACGGGCACGCCCACCGGTCTGCTGAAGGCGGCGGAATATGTGGAGACCATTCAGTCGATGCAGGGCATGTATGTGAGCTGCATTGAGGAAATCGCGTGGCGCAGGGGCTTTATCTCCACCGAACAGCTCAGAAAGCTGGGCGAGGAGCTGCACATGACCGATTACGGACAGTATCTGATCCATCTTGCGGATACGCATAGCTAACAAGTAAAGGGAGAACAACATGAAAAACATTCTGGTAACGGGCGGCGCGGGCTTCATCGGCTCCAACTTCGTCCATCATATGCTGCAGAACCATGATTACCATATCATCAACATAGACGCCCTGACCTATGCGGGCAACCTCGACAATCTCAGGGACGTGGAAAACGACCCGCGCTACACCTTTGTCAAGGCGGATATCCGCGACAGGGACGCGCTGACCGCTGTTTTTGAGAAGTACGGCATCGACACCGTGGTGAACTTTGCCGCGGAGAGCCATGTGGACCGCTCCATTACGGAGCCCGAAATCTTCCTGACGACCAACGTCATCGGCACCCAGACGCTGCTCGACGTAGCCAAGCGCTTCTGGAAAACCGCGCCCGACGACAAGTATTCGCGCGAATACAAGGAGGGCGTCAAGTATCTGCAGGTGTCCACCGACGAGGTGTACGGTGCGCTGGGCAAGACGGGCATGTTTGAGGAGACGACTCCTCTCTCGCCGAACAGCCCCTACTCCGCCTCCAAGGCGAGCGCCGACATGGTGGTGAGGGCGTATCACGAAACCTTCGGAATGCCCGTTAACATCACGCGCTGCTCCAATAACTACGAGAAGGCGAATATTGAGATCGTCAGGCTGATCATCCGCACCCTCGGCAAGAGCGAGGAGCTGATTCAGCACGTCAAGGACCGTCCGGGTCACGACAGACGCTATGCGATCGACAACACCAAAATCACCACGCAGCTCGGCTGGGCGCCTAAATACACCTTTGAGCAGGGCATTGCCGAGACTATCGAGTGGTACTGCACCCACGGGGAGTGGATGGAGAAGATCACCTCGGGCGACTATATGCACTATTACGACAAAATGTACCGCGCGGCGCGGTAGGCAGCGCGGCAAAGGAGGGGCGTCCTTTATGAAATTATCACAGTTATTAGCCAACATCCGCTACACCGCCGCCGGCGCCGCCGACGCGGATATCACCGATATCGTTTACGATTCCCGCAAGGCTGCCCCGGGCACGGCGTTTGTGTGTCTCAAGGGCTATACCTCCGACGGGCACCGCTTTGCGCAGTCCGCCGTGGAAAAGGGCGCGTCCGCGCTCGTTATCAGCGACGACCTCGGCTTTGAGGTTCCCCCGGAAATCGCCGTCGCCAGGGTGGACGACACGCGCTATGCGCTGGCGCTGATGAGCGCCGCGCTGTTCGGCAATCCTGCCGACGAGCTGAAAACCGTCGCCATCACGGGCACCAAGGGCAAGACGACCACCACCGCCATGATCGCCTCCATCTTTGAGCACGCAGGCATCAAGACGGGCACCATCGGCACGCTCGGCATTGTCTACGACGGCAAGACCGTCAAAACCGACAACACCACCCCCGAAAGCTATGAAATACAAAAAGCGCTGCGCGATATGCGCAACGCGGGCTGTGAGGCTATGGTGATCGAGGCGTCGTCCATCGGCTTAAAGCACCACCGCCTTGACGGCATGACCTTTGATGTGGGCGTGTTTACCAACTTTTCCAACGACCATATCGGCGGCGTGGAGCATAAGGATATGGCGGAGTATCTTTTCTGCAAGAGCCTGCTGTTCCGTCAGGTGAGGAATGCCGCCGCCAACTGCGACGACCCGCACTATAAAGAGGTGACCAAGGATTTCAAGGGTCAGCTCCATACCTTCGGCTTTTCCGGAGACAGCGAGCTGCGCGCCAAAAACGACCGCCTGCTTTCGGACGGCGGCTTCATCGGCGTTCACTTCGAAACAGAGGGCGCTAAGGCGCTGACGCTCGACGTGGGCGTGCCGGGTGTGTTCAATGTGTATAACGCGCTTGCCGCCATCAGCGCGGTCAGCTTTTTCGATGTGCCCGAGCAGGCGATCATCGACGGTCTGAAGGTGGCGCATGTCAGGGGCAGAGTGGAGCCGGTCAAGGTGCCGGGCAACTACAGCCTGCTGATCGACTACGCGCACAACGCGCTCTCCATGGAGAACGTGCTGACCACCCTGCGGCAGTACCATCCCCACCGCCTGATTACGCTGTTCGGCGCGGGCGGCAACCGCCCCAAGGTGCGCCGTTTTGAGATGGGCGAGACCTCGGGCAGACTCAGCGATCTGTCGGTCGTCACCGAGGACAACTCGCGCTTTGAGGACGTGATGGACATTATCGAGGACATCAAGACGGGTCTGCACAAGACGGACGGCGAATATGTCGTGGTGCCCAACCGCAAGGAGGCCATCCGCTACTGTATGCTCAACGCCGAAGACGGCGACATCATCGTGCTGGCGGGCAAGGGTCACGAGGATTATCAGGAAATCAAGGGCGTGAAGTACCACATGGACGAGCGCGAGCTGATTGCCGATATCATCAGGGAAGAACACCTGGATGAGAGAAATTGACAATTGAAAATGGATAATTGATAATTATGGTCGGGAAGATAGCGTTGCTTTTCATAAGCCTATCGTTCCCGACCGAATTTTTATATGAATGCTTTATTTGACTTTGCAGGGAATAGCGTACTGTTGTAGCAGATGTAGCAGGTGATTTCATTAAATATATAAAAAGAGAGATATATATAAATTAACATATTTACTTGCTACACGTGCTACACCTTCGTGCGCCGTGGGCGCTTTCTCCGCGCAACCAACGTTTGTTAGCAACCTAACCGTCATGCACGCGCTCGGACGCCCCGTGCGCCGTGGGCGCTTTCTCCGCGCTATCGGCGTATGGCAGCAACCTGACCGTCATGCACGCGTTATGACGCGGCGTGCGCCG
>ONEN01000077.1 GCA_900316815.1 uncultured Eubacteriales bacterium
GATGATTTCGTTATCGGCAAGATTTGCCGCGAAGTTTTTCCAGACAGCAACATAAGCGTCGGAGTACTTTTCAAGCGAAACAGGATTTCGCGGATTGTAGCAGAACTCGCGCTCCATGAATTCCGATAACAATGGCTCATCGAATAGCGGTGTATCTTCATTGAAATAATGAATCAGTCGTGCCGTTCCTGCATCTATCGTATTGGAGCGAATGGCATTTTCGTTTTCTGAATTCTCCGCGCAGAGCATTTCATATTCCTCTGAAGTATAATATGCGACGCAGTAAAAATCAATCGGATTGGTGTAATCAAATTCGACGTAGGCTTTTGCGGAAAGACCTTTTGATTGTAGATCGTCACATAGTGAGCGCGCCATTGTGGATTTGCCAACACCCGAAATACCCTCTAAAAATATCAGCCTTGCCATCGTATCACCTGCCTCAAAATTGTTCTGATTCTATTCTATAAACAAGCCGAAAATTTGTCAAGAGCCGTCGATAAAATCTGACCCTGACTTTCCTTGACTTTTCTTTTAGAGTGTGTTAAAATAATAAACGAAGAAAACTTTTTGCAGAAAAATCGAATATGAAAAAACATAGTCGTGCGACGTCAGGAAAATCCTCTTGACCGATGCCCGGCTATTTTTGTTGCCGAAGTTTTCTGAAAATCATTAAGGAGGTTGAAAAAACGAAGTACAAAAACTATGACGAAATGCCGCTGATGTTATCGGTGCATGACGTGGCAGAGGTACTCGGGATCTCAAAATCGAGCGCGTATGTGTTGGCGAAGGAAAAAGGTTTTCCAACACTAAAGATCGGTGCGAGAGTAGTGGTTCCGAGAGAGAAATTCATCGAATGGATCAACAAAAACATCTCAAAGTAAAAAGGGAGTGAATGAACAGGCGGTGACAGTATGTTGTCACAGCCAAAGCAAGGTAACTATTTCATGCTGCCGAACGAGATCTTCAATATGGATCTATCCACGGGAGAGATTGCCGTCTATGCCTTTCTGATGAGGATGGAGGACAGGAAAAAATTTCAGTGTTATCCGTCCTTTGAAACCATCGGGAAAGCGGTGGGAATACGCAGCAAAAACACGGTCATGAAATATGTCAGGATGCTCGAAGAAAAAGAGCTGATCGAAACGGAGCACACCGTCGTGGAACACCGCGACGGAACGCTCCGGAACGGAAACTTAATGTACAAAATGCTGCCGATAAAGCAAGCGGTGGACGCCTTCCACAGACGACAGCTTAACTATTACGGCAGAAGAAGATAGCAGCAAACTGGCGATTTGAATTTGTCGACGTCACAGAGTACGAAAACGGAGAGAAGATCGTTTACACGATCTCCGAGAATGACGTAGAGGGTTACACCTCTCTGATCGACGGTTATACCGTGACCAATACCTATTCCGCTTACAACGATAGCCTTGTTGAGGCTGTCGGTATCGTGGAATGGGACGACGCCGACAATGCGAAAGGCGTACGTCCTCAAACCGTTACCGTTCATCTGTTGAACAACAACGAGGAAGTTGAATCATATACTTTTGATGAAGGCGAAGACGGCTACTGGTCGTTTAACTTCGGCGCGATCCCGATCGCTGACAGAGCGAATTATACGATTACCGCCGACGATATAGAGGGGTATACGGTTGATGTGATCAATACCGATTCGCCTATGTTCCAAATCACCTATACGCTGGTGGTCGATGAAGATGAAAAGGTACCGGCTGAGCTTGACGAAGAGCCGACGGCTCTCGACTTGACCTACACCGGCGAGGCACAGACGCTGATCGAAGCTGGCAAAGCCACCGGCGGCACCCTGATGTACGCGCTCGGCACGGATGATACCACTGCTCCGACCGACGGCTACAGCATGGAGCTGCCTCAGGGCACCAACGCGGGAACATATTACGTTTGGTATTATGTCGATGGCGACGCGCTGCATACCGACACCGAGCCGCAGTGCCTGACCGTGACGATAAAGAAAAAATACTTTACCGGACATTCACTGTCACTCAACGGCGACATAGGCGTGAACTTCTTCATCGACCTGACCGCTGAGGAGGCGGCAAATACCACCGTTACCTTCACATGGTTGAAGCAAGGCGCGGAAATGACCGCCACGGTCGACATGAAGGACGCCGAGCTCTGCAGCTACGGATACAGGGCGGCCTGCAATGTTTCCGCATCGGAAATGGAAGCGGATATCACCGCAACGCTCACCATAAACGGCGCGGCGATCGAAGAAACCAACACCTATTCCGTTGCGCAGTACGCGGATGTTATCCTGAATGACAGCGACTTTGCGGAAAGCTATATCGCGAGTGAAAACGCAGGCGGCAAGGACGGAGAGCAGCGCTTGGCAGACCTCAGAGCATTGGCGGGCGAAATGCTTGTATACGGCGAAAATGCCGCGGTGTATTTCGATGAAAACGCACAGGCGGGCTCGCCGGTATCAGCCGAGATCCCCGACGCTTATGCGGAATATACAGAGACCGATCTTCCCGCAAATGTCGAGTTTGACGGCGCGTCGCTCTCGCTTAGGTCCGAAACCACCCTTTCGCTCTATTTCAAGAGCAAGCAGGAGCTGACGCTCACATGCGAAGGAAAGACTATTGAAACCGAAAGCGCGAACGGCGAGCACGTTATCCGCATTCGCAATATCGCTGCGGACGAGCTAAACGACAGCTTCACCGTTAAGGTGAACGGCACGGGCACAGTCACCTACAGTCCGCTTACCTATTGCTATAGGGCTCAAAGCTCAGCTAACGCCAAGCTTGTAAACGTCGCAAAGGCAGTTTACAACTATTGGGTCGCGGCTGACAGATTCTTCGCTTAACGGGAGGTGCTTTAGTGAAAGATTATAAAGAATCATACGAGCACACCGACCTCGAGGTCATCAGATTCCAAACCGAGGATGTTATCACCACAAGTCAGATCCCCTACGAGGATGACGAAACCTCACGTATAAAATAATATTTTAACAACGGCAGAAGAAAAACAAAAGCGTTTTTCTTCTGCCGTGTATCTTTCATTTAAGTTTTTATTATTCCTTGCAAAAAAATGTTCAAAATAATCTTGTATAATACTGTTCGAAATAATCTTGCAGATTTACCCTGCTTCTGTTATACTTAATATGTATAGTTATTTGCTGATGAAGGAGGAACCTTTATGCGTAAATTCAAAAAACCGGTGAGCGTCCTGTTGTCGCTTGTGATGGTACTCGGCATGTTTGCTGTTGTACCGTTCACAGTCGGCGCACAGGAAGCCGCCACCGGACATAATATGACCGCTCATCCCGCCGTAGCGCCGATGCTGATCGTCGAAGGCAACAGTGCTTACTGGAGTTGCGACCGCTGCGGCAAGTACTTCTCCGACGAGAACGGCGAGCATGAGATACCCGAGAACAGCTGGATACTTCCCGGCACCGCAACGCTCGTCCCGACCTCTTACATCGACGAAAACGGCGAAGAGCAGACGGTAGGCGCCATCGTTCTTACCGGAGACGAAGCGGAAGATTACCACACCACGAGCAGCGGCTTTTACTTCTATACAGCCCTCGGCGACGCAAGCGATCTGCCGATTTGGTATGTGGTGAATCAGGATACAAGCCTTTATCATGACGAAAACTTCAAGCGCAATATCGAGCTGACGGGCGACGTGCGCATAATCGTTGCCGACGGCGCGACGCTCACCGTACAGGGAGAGATCAAGGACGGCAGCCTGAGCATTTACGGTCAGACCAACGGAACAGGAAAAGTAGTCGCCGACAAAATCACAAACTACGGAAATGTTAAGGTGTGCAGCGGCGGACTGACCGTTGCAAATACCGTTAGCTGTAACGCTCTGGCTATCTACAGCGGTACCACCAATATCGCAGGCAATACATATGCGGGCGATTCCCTGCTTCTCGGCTGTAACGACGATAACGACAGTATCACCTTCGGCTCGCTGTCAAAGCATTACGACGCGACCGCGGCTGTTGTCGAAGGTCAGACCATAACGGACGGAGAAAACAACTACAGCGGCAGTCTTGCCGATATAGACCTCTCCAATATGGCGGGCAAGACGCTCGTGAAAGCGCATGAGCACAAAGTTGATGATTTGGTGCTTTATCCGCTCGCATCTCCAACTTACGATCCGGATACGAAGACATACACAAGAGGCATCATGGCGCATTACGATTGCCCGATTTGCGGCGGTCACTTCGTATTAGAGGACGGTCAGCTTGTGAGCAAGACTGACGAAGAGCTTATTCTTATGTACTTCACATTCTGGAAGATGCCTTCCGTTTCGGGTGTGTGCTATCTGAGAGCCTATAACGGTACAGACACAAACGTGATCATCCCCGATACGGTCCCCGAGGGTCTTGCAACGCAGCAGGTTCCTGAGGGAACACCGATCACACATATTGATAACAATGTATTCGCGGGTCATACTGAGCTCGTAACCGTCACCACGGGTACCGGTTTGTGCAGAATCGGCGCGGGAGCCTTTGCGGGTTGCACGGCGCTGACGGACTTTTTCTCAACTGCAACACAGAAAGTATATTATGACTACAACGACCCGAACGATTTGCAGAATTCCTTTGACGGCGTTGAGGATCTCACTATCCACGCGACCCACGCCAGCGAGCTGTATGCGGCGGCACTGGACTACGAATTTGGTTTTGAGGTGACCGACAGGCACCCCGACCCGACATGGGAGTGGGCGCGTGACTACACGGCCGCGACCGCTCACTTCAGGTGTAACGGCTGCTCGTATTCGGCTGACATTCCCGCGGATTCAGTCATCACTCAGGACGGCGGCATGGCGATATACGACGTAAGCGTCACCACCACCGACGGCTACACCTACACCGACAGGCGCACCGCTGCGACTATGTGGGTAGATTACATCGATAAAGACGGCAAGAGCGCTTCTGCCGAGGCGAATATCGTCACAGGCAACGAAGCCTACTTCGGCGAACCGGGAGAAACCACCTGGTATGTCGTCAACGGAGATGTCAATTTTGGCGACCTTGATATGGTCTTGGCGGGCGATACGAACATTATCCTTGCCGACGATGCGAGACTTGAGTGCATACGCGATATCAAAAGCTTCAGCGAAGAAGAGGATGACAAACCAAAGCTCTATATCTTCGGTCAATACGGACAGGACGGCAGGCTGGAAGCCGGTAATATTGACAGCGACGTCAGCATGATATCCTACGGCGGCTCCTTAAAAGCCAACGTGATCAAATCAAACTACATTCTGTGGCGCGGTTACGCGAAAACCATGGAGGTCAAATCCGCAGTGCTGGTAGTGAATAGCGGCGCGATGGAAGTTGACAATTCACTCATGGCAGGTTCGGTAGGCGTTGCCGGCGGCAGCCTTAAAGCCAACTTCATTGAAATCAGTGATCCTGCAGGCAGCTTGTCTATATTTAACGGCAGCCTTTATGTCAATTATGTCTTTGTGTGCGGTGACACCTACTTCATGGGCGGCACTACCACAGTTGCCGACAAGGCAAAGGTCGCGAACATTACTATCGGCTGCAACAGCCAAAACGACAGCATTACCGTCGGACATTATGAGTTTTTGTACGATGATTATACTATGACCGTTGTTCCTGACGAAACGCTTTTCGACGGCCTCAACACCTACACAGGCACCGTCACACGTGAAGAAGTCGCCGCTATGGCAGGCAAAAGGGTGGTGCTTGCTCACGAGCACACCGACGCCGATATGACCCTTAAAGCGGCGACCAACCCCACCTACGACCCGGCAACAGGCAAGTACACCGACGGCAATACCGAATACTACACCTGCAATAAATGCGACGGCTGCTTTGTCAAGGACGGCAGCAACTACGTCGCCGCAGCTCCCGAAAGCGTAGTAGTTCCGTACTTCCGCTTCCGCTACAACTACGAAGAAGAATACTGCGAACTTATCGAGTATAACGGACAGGACGCTGATATCGTTATTCCCGATACCGTACCCGATAATTACCCCGATGAAGCTTTAAGGGGCGAAACGGTGACATACATTGACAGAACCGCCTTCTTGAAAAATACCACGATCACAAGCGTGACCGCCGGTGACGAGCTCAAGATCATTGGCGTCAAGGCGTTTAAGGATTGCACGGCGCTTAAATCGGTGACCGTCGGCAATGGTCTTGAAAAGATCTTATCCGGAGCTTTTGGACGCTGTACCGAACTGGAGAGCTTCACTTCGTCAGCGCATAGTTTCACATATGTGTATGGCCAACAGGTTCGTGATGATTCATTTGACGAAAATGCCGGGATCGTTTTCCACGGTCCTCACGGCGGCACGCTGCTCGAAATATCACAGCTTGAAACTAAATGGAGCTTCATCCCCACCGACAGGCACCAAGAGCCCACATGGACATGGGCGGCGGATTACAGCAGCGCAACGGCTGCATTCAACTGCAACGGCACCTGTCAGCTCAGTAACTTCGAATTGACCGACACGGAAACCGAAGCGACCGATACAGCTATGGGCACGCAGTACACCGCAAGCGTTCAGCTCGACGGCGAGACCTACACCGAAACCAAGCTGATATCCTACTGGAAGCAGCTTCAGGCTGACATCAATGCGGCTGCCGACGGCACGGCGACAACGATCACGCTGGCGCACGACTGCACGGCGCTCGCAGATGATACCGCGCTGATCATTCCCGCGGACAAGATCATCACCATCGATCTGAACGGTCACACCATCGACCGCAACCTTGAATCGGCGGTTGAAAACGGCAATGTTATCACCAACAACGGCACCCTGTCTTTGGTTGGAGCCGACGGCACGATCACGGGCGGCAAGAACACCGCAAACGGCGGCGCGATCGTCAACAACGGCACCCTGAATATCACCGGCACAACCATCACCGGCAACGTGACCTATAAGGACGGCGGCGCTGTATATAACAGCGGCACGGTGAACTTTGAGAGCGGCACCATGAGCTACAACAGCGCGGGCAATAACGGCTCCGGCAGCGGCGGCGCTCTCTCAGCCCACAGCGGCACAATCAACATCAACAGCAATAACTGTTATATCGATAACAACACAGCCGAGGTGCACGGCGGCGCTATCTACCTTGGCGAAAACAGCGCTAACAACACCACCGCCACCCTCAACCTAAACGGCGGCTGGATCACTGAAAACACAGCCGGCAAACAGGGCGGCGCGATCCTGCACAACGGTATCCTGAACGTTCAGGGCGGACCTTTTGTAAAGGGCAACACCGCCGAAAACGGCAACAATATCTATTTGCCTCCCAATAAGCTGATAAATGTTTCAGGTCATCTGGACACAAACGACGAGTATTTGGGCGTTAAAGTTGAGAACAACGTCACGGGCAATATCACCTCTAACCTTTCAGGCAATGGAGGTATCCGTAACTTCTTTAGCGACAACGAGGACTACTATATCGCAAACATCGAAGGCGAAGCAGCCCTTGCGCGCTATTATGTGCTCAGCTTTGATAATAACGGCGGCTCCGGCGCTCAAAGCTCGATAAAGAGCAAAACAAGCAGCATTGAGCTTCCCGACTGCACCTTTGACGCTCCCGAGGGCAAGGTGTTCAAGGCGTGGAAAGACCCCGACGACGGAACCCATAAACAACCCGGAGAAACCACCGAGATCACCTCAGGCTACTCCAAGTCCATGTTAGCTGTTTGGGAAAACCTTTACAACATCACGGTCGCGGAAAGCGATCACGGCACCGTTACCCCAAGCAAATATCAGGCGGTACAGGGCGAAACCATCACCCTGACCATTCAGCCCGAGGACGGCTACGCGCTCGAAAGCATACGTCTGGTCACCCGCTATTCCTTATGTAGACGAAGATGGCAATGATATGCCTCCCGTTATCGCGCAGCACATAAACAGCGGCTCCACAGAATGGAGCCAAGGCTGGTACTATGCCGCAGGCGAGGTCACTATCAGTGAACGCGTCACCGTAAAGGACGTAGTCAACCTGATACTCTGCGACGGCGCTGTGCTCAACATTCCCAAGGGCGTCACCGTAAACAACGACAACGGAAGCTGCCTCACCATTTGGCAGCAGAAGGAAGGCACCGGCGCGCTTAACGTCACCGCTCCCGAATACGGCAACGCGGGTATCGGCGGTATCTATAGCACTTACAACTACATGAGCGGCGGCGGTCTGCTCGTTATCAACGGCGGCATCATCACCGCTTGCGGCGGAGCCACCGGCGGAGCCGGCATAGGCGTCGGAAAATCATCGAACTTCCCCTTCCCTATGTCCATCGAGATCAACGGCGGTACCGTCACCGCCACCGGCAAAGCGAATTACGCCGCAGGTATAGGCGTCTATTCAGGCGGGATCATCATCTCCGGCGGCACCGTGAACGCCACGGGCGGCGACTACGCGCCCGGTATCGGCGCTTCCGGCAACATCAGCAGTTATAATGTTAATAATGTCCAAATCTTCATCGAAGGCGGCAAGGTAACAGCCACCGGCGGCAGCTGCGCGGCAGGCATCGGCGGCGTCGCCAACTACGGCGGCGGCACCATCACGATCACCGGCGGCGAAGTTACAGCCAAAGGCGGCGACCGCATGCAGTACGGCGATCAGAATAAATATGCGGGCGCGGGCATAGGCAGCGGCGCGATCATTAATCCTAATTACAATGTCAACACAGTCATCAATATAAGCGGCGGCAAGGTCAACGCCACCGGCGGTTGCAGTTATGGTTCCGCCATCGCAGCCGCGGCAGGTATCGGCGTAGGCGAGGAAAGACCCGAAATGCAGAACGGTCAGGGCAACGCTGAAATCACCCTCTCGTGGACTGACGACGTTATGGATACAATGGAAGTCACCTCCAACGGCTACAGCGGCGCTGTTACGCTTGAATCCCCGTTCGTTGACGATAACGGAGCGATTTATAATATTGGCGCAGTCGCTGATAACAGCACGATCGCCGGCAAGACCCTTCGCCCCTACGACGGCATGGGCGCGACGCTTGCGGGTCACACCCTCAGCCTCGACGGCGACATCGCGGTCAACTTCTACATGCTGCTTGACGACTCCGTAGTCACAAGCGAAGGAGCGTACATGCAGTTCACCGTACCCGACACCAGCCCCGAATATCAGTCGCAGAAAGTCATG